>JBAXXZ010000317.1:0-3567 GCA_037127575.1 Bacteroidota bacterium
CATTTACGGGGGCAAACGAAAGAACGCATTCAAATGTCAAATAAAAATGATTTAAAATTAAATGCATTGTTTTATCTGTTTTTGCTAATCATCGTTGGCATAAGACTTTACATTTATTTCACATACAATCTAAAAATTATAGATACCGATCAAGCCTATATGTGGCTTGGCGCTACTGATTTTTCTCAAGGACATTTTTATGAGCCCCGGTATTATGGCCAAGACTACAATACATTTATGGAAGCATTGCTGGCTTCTACTCTCCTCCACTTCAATTTTAAGGTTTACCAAATTTTACCCTTGGTCACCAGTTTTCTTTCTTTATTCCCTTACTTGTTCATGGCAGTATATCTTTTTCTGAAAAACAGAAAGATTTACGCTTTAATGGTTTTGAGCATTTTAATCTGTCTACCTGCGCAATACGACTTTATGAACACCTTGCCAAGAGGCTTCGTCTGCGGATTGTTTTTTACCTCATTTTTTATTCTCAGCATTATCGATCCCCGGAATTTATTTCTGCTTTTTCTAAATACTGTTCTGGCTATTTTGGCTTATTATGTCAATCAAAATTCTATTCTGGTGAGTGTCCCTTTTCTTTTCTATATTTTTCTGATACACTTTAAACACAAAACCTATTATTATGTGAGCGGAACCGCCTTACTCACAGCCTATCCTGTCGATTTATTTTTTAATGCTTTTTACCGTGCACATCCCGATTATATCTGTCAATCTACGTTCAATGTTTTTGCACCGAAATACTTTATACAATCCATCAGTCATTTAGATGAGCGCTTTCAACACATCAGTTTTTTTATACCGAATCAATCTTATACACTCTTGTTAGGCTTTTTAATTCTAGGCTTCATGTTATACCAACACAACAAAAAGGCCTTTTGGTCATTTATTCTGTTTGTATTTATTTTACTCTGCTCATTCTTTGCAAGTAAAATATCCGATGGCAGCACATGGGTATTTATGTCGTACAGTAGAATGTTTTTAGGCATACCTATCCTTATTTGCTTATTACTTGTCAGCATGCAATTTCAATCAAAAAAATTAAATTGGTTTTTAGTTTGTATTCCTTTGGTTTTTTCAGTTTATAAAAGCACCAATTTAAAGTCTGAATTAGACAAAGAGGATATTCGTGATATTGCACGAGGTGTTAGGGTTTTATCGATAGAGTCAACAAAGCAAATGACCCAATTTTATAAAGATGAATGTCACAAAAATGCTTGCAACTTTTTATTGGTTTCAAGTACTTTTTGGCTCAATACCATAATAAGTTCAGCCGGTCCGGCGCTTTATACTGATTATCCCGAAACAGAAGAAACAAGATTTGAAAAAAGATATTGGGTTAGAAATAAAAACAAAAATAGATTGATTCCACAATTTGTATTTTTGTCGAGCGATTACGATTTAGACAAATTAATCACAGCAAACACAGGATTTGAATTAAAACGATTAGATGATTATGGCTTATTTTTGGTGACGCATAATCAATTAAAAATGGGTCAATTTATTGAAACAATTAATGCAATTGAACCCGGCCTAAATGATTAGTAGATTAATTAACTGAAATCGCAGTGAAATGTTTACTTCTCTCACCAAGAAGGATTGATTTGTATTTACATAACTAAAGTTGGATAAAGTATCTTAAAAAATTACTTATCCTGAATCATCCGTACAATTTTCAGCACCAAACTTCTTGGCGCAAATCGAACGGAATTTGCCATCAAAAAATTCATCATCCCATGAATGGCCACTACTTTTCCTTTCAACATTTGTTCATAGCCATATTCTGCCACTTCCTTCGAAGTAGGCAAACTTTTATTTTTAAATAATTTACTTTCTTGTAAGTCGGCAGCATCTTTAAATCCACTAATTGTAGCACCCGGACATAAAGCGGTGATGCTTACACCGGTGTTTTCAATTTCGTTGCTGATGGCTTCTGTTAAATGCAAAACATAGGCCTTGGTGGCATAATAAACAGCCATGGTGGGTCCGGGTTGAAAGGCAGCCGCAGAAGCCACATTCATTATTTTGCCTTTACCATCTTTCACCATTTCAGGTAAATACAATCGCGTTAATTGGGTTAATGCGCTAATGTTTAATTGAATCATTTGCATCATTTTATCTTGATCCGCCTCATGAAACAAACCAAAATCACCAAAACCCGCATTATTGATTAAATAATCTACTTTTACATTCTGCTTTTTAATTTCATCATACAACATTATTGAAGCATTGGGTTTCGATAAATCTATTTCAACACACATCACATTTATATTGTGTTTTTTTTCCAAGTCCAATTTAAGTTCATTCAACTTCTGAATACTTCTTGCGGCCAAAATTAAATCTCCGCCTTGTGCTGCATGCACTTTTGCAAGTTCTAATCCAATACCATTTGATGCGCCTGTAATTAATGCTGTTTTTTTCATAAATATAATTAGCGAAGATATATTCTTTTGCAATTGATTTGGCTTTACTTTAACACATTTTAATTCACTTGTTTCTTTTCATACAAAAAAGCCATTGGCGGTGTGTAACGCATTACTAGTTCAAATCCACCCTTGCCTCCGGCAAAACTACTAATCCGCGAAAAGCTTATGTCGTATGCCAATCCAAGTGCATACTGTTCTGATTTTTCAAACAAACATTGTAATGTAACACATTGTCCACTCCGGTAAAATGCTCCCAACGCCAAGGATGATCGTTTGTTTAAGCCTGTGTACTTCGAATTCTCACTAAAATAATAAGTAATAAAACTGCCTACTGAATAATAAAGCACTGTGCCTTGTAAACACGCATTAAACGATGGCGAAAAACCTACACTCGCCTTAGGCGCCAGGTAAACAAATTCTCCGTGGGCATTCATTCGGTAATCACTACTTTGCTTTTGTTTAAAAAACCCTTGTTTTGCCGAATTCAAATGGTAAAGCGACATGCCAAAATTGATGCGTTTAATGCCATACTCACCAACCCTTTTGTTGCGCTCCTGCAAGGCCCATAAAGCCCCTGCTGCAAAATCAGGGTAGACTTGATAAAAGGAATTAAAACTTTCTCCCGACGATAAACTTTTATCGTAAGTGTTGCCATTAAATTGGCTAGAGAATACGAGTGATTCATTCTCAATTTGTTTTTGAAACAATCCCGCTTGCAGTCCGAATGATAAAAATTGTTTGGTGTTTAAAGGAACAAAATATGCCATGCTTAAATTCGTTTGTAAACTACTGTACCGACTTAACCCGGCTTTATCATTATAGATAGAAAAACCGGCCGCTAATCGGCTTAAGGAACGTTCTTTAAAAGTCATGCCACGGTGCTTATCCACCTGCTGCCAATTATCGGGTTTAAACTTCATGTCCATACCCATGCCAAAACTTTTGTATGGTAATGTAACATTTCGCCACTGATCCTTATATGATATTGATGCCCTCAAAACATGGTTTGCGCCGCATAAAGCAGGATTGAGTAAGGAAGGATTTTCATTGTACATGCTAAATTGCGGATCTTGGGCAAAGTAAAAACTACTTAGAAATAGAAAAGATAGGCTATACAGAAAAATCT
>JBAXXZ010000318.1:0-3565 GCA_037127575.1 Bacteroidota bacterium
TAAGGTTGTTAACGAAGAATTGACCATTGATATAACTGACATCGCGGGAAGAAAATTTATTCATCAAAACTTAATTTCAAATAATAATATTTGTATCCTTAAATTTGACTTAACAGTGGGGATTTATTTTATTACAATTACTAATACCTCAGGTGCTAAACAAACACAAAAGCTAATTATTAGTAAATGAAATTAACTAAATACATAATATTTTTAGCTTTATTTTTTAATTATAAATTGCGAGCTCAGCCTGCAAATTATGTTAGCAATGGAGGTTTTGAAGAATTAATTGGCTGTTGTAATAATGATCCAAATTGTTCGGTGAAATATTGGTATGATATTGATACGTTAAATCCATTAATACTTTATCCTACATATTGCACTGGTAACCCTTTTTATGGCTTTGGATTTCAATACCCGCGAAGTGGTTTAACGTTTGTTGTATTTGATATTTTCTGCCCATCTTGCCAATACCCATTTACGCGAACTTATGCCAAGAATAGATTGAAATCTAAACTTATCAAAGGCCAAACCTATTGTGTAAAATTTTGGGTCAATATTGGTAATAATTCTGGCTATGGAATAGATGGATTTGACGCATACTTTAGCACAAATGCTTTAGATACGGTCATTAAGAAACATTTACCAATTACTTTCGTAAATGCACAGATTAAAAACCCTGTAAATAATATTATTACTGATACTTTAAAATGGACAGCTATTACTGGTACCTTTACAGCTGACGGCACTGAAAAGTTTATGATCATTGGTGATTTTAGAACGGATGCTAATACAAAGAAGCAATTAATTGTACCTGTCAATCCTAATTTTTTTCTCAGTGAAATATGCCTTGATGATGTTTCGTGCATACCAATTGATTTACCTGCAGCGGCTGGCCCAGACAGACATTTTTTACCAGGAGAAAAAATATACTTAGGTAGAGCAAGAGATGTTGAAATCGATGAAAGTTGTTTGTGGTACAAATTACCTAACATGATTACTCCTATCGATACTGGTGCTGGTATTTTTGTAAGCCCAATACAAACGAGTACTTATGTTGTTCGGCAGCAACTTTGGTGCAGCGGGGTTAAATGGGATACTGTGGTCGTGTATCAGGATTTTGTTGGAATCAATGAGATCATGATGGGTAGCGATGGGATTGTTTTTAAATTCGATGTTGTGCCAAATCCAACATTAGGAAGCATTAAAATAACTTGCAATAAACCAATTACAAATGCTTTTCGATTAACCATTATTAATCCATTATTAGAGGTGTTATTTTCAAAAGAAAAACATCAACTTGAAGAAGAAATCGAAATTAGTTTTTTACCACATGGGCTCTATTATTTAAAATTGGAAGATGCGAGCGGTAGCTGTTTATTGAAAGTGTTGAAGGAGTAAATTTTGATTCTGTATGAATAGTTTCTGTTATACAGTTCTTGCTTCAAATATTTTTTGGTATTTCTCTTGCATATGTTGAAGCAATTATCAAAAATAGTAACCAAGATTGGAAAACAGTATAACCCAATGCTGGCAATAAAGGATGAATTAATGGTAGAAGTTGATAAAGCCAATTTGACCTTTAAGAAATCCGGTTATCATTAAACCTGACTCTTGAAACCCGTGATTTTGATAATTTCCTTTCTAAAGAGAAGGAAGAACTCATGCATCTTAGTTAAGTCCTCTGTATACCAAACCGAGTTTTTTACTTCCTAGAAGGCTGATTGAAAGGGTTTTTGCCACTTTTTGGTTTGAACCATGTAACGGGCGCCCGCAAAAAATGCAATTGTGATCAATGCACTAATCTCGCCGTCTCCGCTTTCTCACATCAAGTATTCATAAACCCTACATTATCTTTCCATTAATTCACCGCTTTTTAAACTGCATTTCAATTTTTATGATTTATTTAGCCAATTGTAACCATGCTAAATTCATCAATGCAACAAAGTCCCCGCAAAACAAAAAGCAGTTTCGCACATTTCATTTTTAGTTGCATCCTTATTCTCACTTTTTTTACCTCAGCCACCTTCTTCGCACAACAAAACGACAGCATTCAACTCCCCTTTGCCATTGCGAAAGAAAAAAAATTATCCGACGAAGATTTGGCCAATAAAAAAGAAGGGCTCTACCTCACCGGCGCACCCGACCTCAGCAGCGACCCGGTGAACGGTTTCGGCTATGGCGGCGAAGGCTCTATTTATTTTAACGGCAAAAAATCAGACCCCTTTTTTGCCTACACACCTTACCGCGCACGTCTCGATTTGGTGCTTTTTAATACCACCCGCCAACAACGCGAAATTTTTCTCAAACTCGATGTGCCTTATATTTTCGATACCAAATGGCGTTTGCGCCTCGAAGGTGGTTATGAGGCCAATCCCAATCATCTTTATTTTGGCAACACCGAACAATCGCTCAATGGACTAAGTTATTACCCCAACAACGACAGCAGTGCAACAGCCATCAACAATGCCGAGTACCAACAATACGAAAGCAGTTTGGTAGGTAACAACCGTTTTTACAACAACTACTCAAAAAAAGAAGCGGTGTTAAATGTGAGTCTCGAACGCTCATACCTCGATGGTAAATTGCGTTGTTTAATTGGTTATGAGGTGGCTTACGTTGATTTCAGTCCTTTTTCAGGCAACTCCTTATTACGCAAAGATGCCGATGCAGGTAAAATAGTCGGCTTAAAAAAAGGCATCGTTGAATTAATGCAAGTAGGTTTAATATACGACACCCGCGATTTAGAAACCGATCCAAGCAATGGCGTATTTGCCGAACTTACCAACGAAACCTCCTTACAAGCACTTGGTTCTTTGTACGACTTTAATAAAACTTTCACGCATTTTAATTTGTACAAAAAAATTCTACCCAACACATTTAAAAAACTAGTCATTGCGGCACGCCTGGCCTTTGGTTACACCGCCCTTAACTCTCCTTTTTTCGAATACCAAGATGAATGGAGCTCTGAAGGCAGCATTGAAGGACTTGGTGGCGCCACCACCCTGCGCGGTTTTAAACAATCACGTTTTTTAAGTCGCGCCATGAGTTTTAACAATCTTGAATTGCGTTACCGCTTTGCACAAACCACCTTGCTCAAACAACACCTGGCTTTTAGCGCCGTGCCTTTTGCCGATGCGGGCGCCGTGTGGGATAATTTACAACGTGTGGTGCAACAAAATAATTTTAAATACGATGCCGGACTCGGTTTACGCATTGCTTGGAATGTGAACACCATTTTGCGCTTCGATTACGCGGTATCAAAAGAAGACAAACAATTCTTTTTTAATTTGGCCCACGCTTTTTAAAAAAATATTTTGGGCAATTGCCCAAAGCGCGAATCCCAAAACATTCCTTTTGCGCTTTGGTCACCGGGCCTTCACGGCGGCCTCCCTTGCCAAAAGGCAAATTTGTAGGGCTGCGGTGGCGCTGCCTCCTCGCCCAACAAATTTTGCCCTTTGGCTGCGGGCGGGCCTATGTTCAGTCCCTATTGCAGCAGAAACTTAAATTCAACAACAGCCCGTATTTTAATTTTTTCGTTTTGACTTACCAAAATTCTAAAACA
>JBAXXZ010000319.1:0-3559 GCA_037127575.1 Bacteroidota bacterium
ACATTATTACAGATGCGCGTAAAGATTACGACCAACGTCAGGGTGGTGTTCCTTTAATTAGCATGAGCATGAACTCGGAAGCTGCTCAAAAATGGGCCACCATTACACGTGCCAACAAAGGCAAGTGTGTTGCTGTGGTAATGGACAACATGGTGTATTCAGCGCCTCGTGTAAATTCAGAAATCAGCGGTGGTCAATCACAAATTACAGGAAACTTTACTGATACAGAAGCCGATGCATTGGCTGCGATTTTAAGCGCCGGTAAATTACCTGCTCCTGCACACATTGTTGAAGAAAGTATTGTTGGTCCTTCATTGGGTCAAGAAGCCATCGACGCAGGTTTAATGAGTTTTGTGATTGCCTTATTGGTGATTTTGGTGTTCATGTATTTATATTATAACCGTTCGGGCTTGGTGGCCAATGTGGCCTTGATTGCAAACATGTTCTTTATCATGGGTATCCTCACCTCATTGGGTGCTGTGTTAACACTACCAGGTATTGCCGGTATCGTATTAACCATTGGTTTAGCGGTGGATGCAAACATCCTTATTTTTGAACGTGTGCGTGAAGAATTGGCTACAGGTAAATCAACGGCCATGGCCATTAAAGAAGGTTTCCGCCATGCGATGTCGTCGATTATTGACTCGAACGTTACTTTGGCCATTTTATCAGTAATCCTTTATGCATTTGGTTCAGGACCGGTTCAAGGTTTCGCAACCACATTGTTTATTGGTATCTGTACCTCTTTATTCTCAGCTATTTTAATTACACGTGTGATTTTTGAATGGATGTTGGAGCGTAAAATGGAAATTCCATTTGACAATAACGCTACACGCAATGCCTTTAAACACATCAACATTGATTTTGTTGGAAAACGTAAAATCTATTACACCATCTCTACTTTGGTAATTGTATTGGGTGTTGTGTTCTACTTTAAAAATGGCGGTTTAAACTTGGGTGTAGATTTTAAAGGTGGTCGCACTTACCAAGTGCGTTTTGAAAAAGACATGAATACCGAAGACATTAAAAAAGCTTTGGCACCTGTTTTTGAAGGCGCTGCTTTGGATGTGAAAACAATCGGTTCAGCCAACCAAGCTAAAATTACCACTACTTACAGGGTAACAGATAACAATCCAAACTCGGATAAAGAAGTGGAAGAGCAATTGAATAAAGGTTTATCGACTTTAAAAACCACTTACGATATTGTACAACAACAAAAAGTAGGACCAACCATTGCAACCGACATTGTTTACGGTGCTTATGGTGCCATCTTGTTCTCGTGTTTAATGATGTTTGTTTACATTGTTGTGCGTTTCCGCAAATGGCAATATGGTTTAGGTTCGGTTGTGGCTTTGTTCCATGACGTGTTGGTGGTATTATCATGTTACACCATTTGTGACGGTTTATTACCATTGGAAATTGGTCAGGATTTTATCGCGGCCATTCTAACGGTTATGGGTTACACGATGACAGAAACAGTGGTTGTGTTTGACAGGATCCGTGAACGTTTACGCGACAGCGGTAAAGCTGATGCAGTGGGTGAAGAAAGAAATACCTTAATCAATTACGCTTTGAACAGCACTTTGAGTCGTACCATTTTAACCTCATTAACCGTATTCTTCGTGTTATTGGTGATCTTTATTTTCGGTGGAGAAAGTATCCGCGGATTTATTTTCGCCTTGTTAATTGGTCGTATTATCGGTACTTATTCATCGTTGTGTATCTCTACGCCAATCGTAGTAGACTTCGACAAGCGCAAATAAAAAGCTTTTACAATTTTAAAAAAACCTCACTAATACAGTGGGGCTTTTTTATTTATCTTTAGTGCATGAAAAATGCTTGGTTAGGTTATTTAGGCTCCGCCCTTATTTTGGCAGCCGGAATTTTGATGTTAATTGCAAAACGTTATTTGGCGGGCGTATTGTTTATTGTGGCGGCTGTTGCAGGGATTGTGATTAAATTTAAAATGAATGAGAAGGGGAATAAACATTAGACAGAGAGTTGGGATTAGGGATTAGATAGACAATGGACAAACAATTGAATAAAGGTAATGTGCCACATTTAAAAAGCAGTGTGCTAATCGTTTTAATATGTGTGTTTGCCGCTTTGACGGGTATGGCACAACAACAAAGCAAAAAGCAAAAAATCTGTTTTGAGAAAATTATTTTTCACACTACGGCGTGTTACGGCTCATGCCCTGTTTACCATATGGAAGTAAATGCCAAAAAACAAATTAAATTAAATGTGGCAGAAGTGTTTGTAAAGGATAAGGATTTGGTTTTCGTACCAGACCCAAAAAAAATCGGCTTTTTTACAGGCGCTGTAGATCAAAAACGTTTTTTAAAATTGGATGAGGCTTTGCGAAATATTGGTCTTGAAGAAATTAAATTTAACGGCGCTAATTGTTGCGACGCCTCAATTATTACCATTATTGTGTATTACGAGGGCAAGAAGAAAATTTTAAAATCGATGTTTCCGCCGCAAGAAGCACAAAAACTTATTTCAATATTGTATGAGATTTGCGAAAAAAGCAATTTGATAAAATCAAAAGATAAATTTTTGATTGAAGATGAAGGCAGTGATCGATAAAACGAAAAGCCGCAGTGCCAACCCGAAATATGAATGTTGAATTTTGAATGATTTAACTTATGTAATTAAAACAAACATAATTTAAATTAGGCGGTATTTGATAAATCTAGTTTCCTGGATTTAACCCAAAATAATTAATCTCTCTCGTCGTTGATTTGATCGGCTTTAAAACCCTTTAAATCAAATACAAAAAGCGCATCAGCCATGTCGTTGTTGGGCTTTAAAGTTTTTACATCATAAATTTGTGTGCCGCCATCTTTCATCAACATTTTTAAACTCACAATTTGTTTTTTCACTTTGTCGACATACAAACGCACGGTGTGAAATTTCTTTTTCTCAGGTTTAACACTTGGGTATAATTCAATCACACTGCAAAGCACGGCTCCTACTTTTTCTTCTTTATCGAATTTGTATTTGTAACCGGTTTCGTACATGGTAAAAATTTTGGCCGGATTTTGGTCATCGTTTTCGGGATCAAAATTTTTGATGGTTACTTCTTTGGCATCTTTGTTATAGTTCCACAATGTTTTGCCGTCGCATACAATTGAGGTGCCGGGAATGTCTAATTTAAACTTAGAACCTTTTACTTGAATTTTCCAGTTTTGTGGCTTTTCGACCGGCTTTTTATCTTTGCCTAACACGGTAAAAATAACATCGGCCGCAATGGTTTTATAGCCTTTGGTGGTTTTGCTTAAGTCGTCTAATATGCTTTTTGCTTTGAGATCTTGCTCTTGGGCCTGTGCTAATAAAACGAAACAAGCGGCCAGTACGCTGAGTAATTTTTTCATAGTTTTATTGTATCAAATCTGATACCGTTTTTAACGGTCTAAAGATAACAAAGGTTTGATAATTATTGCTTTTTGATTTTTTGTATGATTTCATCGAGTTGGTGTAAATCCTTCACCAATACTTCGCGGGCCTTAGAGCCTTCGAAACCGCCAATGATGCCTGCTGCCTCAAGTTGATCAAC
>JBAXXZ010000320.1:0-3554 GCA_037127575.1 Bacteroidota bacterium
GTATAAAATCAGTACTGCAAATTTCAATCATTCGGTATTGGGCACTTTGAAAGCCACTTGCAGGGAGTAATGCCATACGGTATTTTAAAAATTGCTCTTTCTCCATACCGTCGATCATTATTTCGAATGATTTGGTTAATGCTTCGAAGTATCGGTTGATGCGGTTTACTCTTTCAATTAAAAAATCAGTTTCGATTACATCATTCCATTTGCCTTTTTTTCCGTTGTTTTCAATTTTCAGGCCGTTGTTGGCAATTTGCTCATACTCATGCAAGGCCAATTTAAAATACAATTCGGTGATTTGATGATACATGATGAAAATAACTTCATCAGGATAATCGGTTTTAGGATTTTGCAGTGTTAGCAAAGTTTCAACTCTGGTATAATCCCAATAAGTTAAATAATTTGCGAGCAAAAGACCTTCTAAATAGGCATTTAAATCTTGTCCTGTTTGAGCATACTTGTCTTCTAACAGTTGGATCTTATCAGTAATTGTTTTTTCCATAATCTTTTTATCGGTTGATTCCTTTTTTACTTAGCGATTGTTGATAGGCAGTGGCATATTTTCGGTGTTGCTCGTATGTCACTGAATAATCCGAATAACCGTTTAATTGAGGCTTGGCGCAAAAAAATAAATAATTGTGGCGCATATAATTCAGTGTGGCATCTATGGCTTGAACGCCTGCCAAGCAAATGGGGCCCGGCGGTAGGCCCTTGTTTTTGTAAGTATTATATGGAGATGACACGCGTTTGTCGTTGTTTAAAACCCTTTGTGCTTCAAAGTTTTTATTCGCAAACTTTAGCGTGGGATCAGCCTGTAAGGGCATGTTGTGATTGAGGCGGTTTAAATAAACTCCGGCAATTTTTTCTTGTTCATCGGCGATGCTACTTTCCGATTGTACAATTGAAGCCAAAGTAATTACGTCGGGCACATTGAGCCCGATTTTTTTTGCTTGTTTTTTTCTGGCATCTGTCCATACTTTTTGATATTTATCTTTTAAAAGCGCTATCAAATCATTGAATGGAATTGCCCAGCTGACTTCGTATGTACCGGGAACAATCATGCCAAAACAATTATCGGGATCTAAGTTGAAATTGTTGGCCAATAAATTTTCATCACGTGTAAAGTCTTCTATTTGGTTGCTGTTGATTTCTAATTTTTCGTCAGTATATTCTATAAATTCATCGAGGTTGTGAATTTGGTAATTGTAAACGAGTTTTACTTTTTCTTGTTTGTTATATTTGAATAGGTTGACAACTTGTCGCATGCTCATGCCGTTTAAGATTTTATATTTTCCAGGATGAATATTATCGTTTAATCCCATACTTTTTGCGAGCCATTCGAATGCTTTGGGTTCAGAAAAAATTTCAGCCGAGGCGATTTTTTGCAGCACATCTTCAAAGGTGTCGTTACTCGATACAAAAAGGTAAGTTGAATTTTTATCCTTCAAATGTGATTTAAAAACAAATTTATTCAAATACACAAACGCCACTGCACCGATCACTACCAGCGTCATCAACCAAAATAGTATGTTCAATCCTCCTTTTTTCTTAGCCATGACCGTTTAATTGTGCAAGTGCTTGTTTGGCTTTCATGTTGCTTGGATGGTGTTTCACCAATTGTTTTAAATAAAATATGGCCATATCGCGTTTGTTAATGAGAAGGTAATAGGAGACCAAATTTAATAAAAGACTTTCATTGTCGGGGTCGAGTTGAAGTGCTTGGGAAAATAATTGATAAGCCTGGCTGATTTGATTGTTTTGAAGTTTGATATATCCCAAATTGGTGTAGGCAGCAACAAAATTAGGATTTTCGTTTATGATGAATGCCCATTCTTTTTCTGCTTTTGCAATTTGATTTGTTGCAGCGAATACTGTTGCCAATTTATTTCTGAATTCTAAATTGAATGGGGCTAGATTTACCGCTTGCTCAATCCAATTTAAAGCTGATTCGGTTTTATTTAAATAAGTATATGATTCCGCAATACGATAACACGTCCAAGCATGTTTATTGTCGAGGCTTTTTCGGTTAAAAAGTTTTTGTGTATTGCCTTGTGTATTTTGTTTTTCAAGTATTTGAATCACTTTCAAAAAATCCTTACGGATAAAATATAATTGAATTTTTAAATTGAGAGCTGATTCATTTTCAAGTTTGCTTAACAATATTTCCGCCGAATCTAAATAAAATGTTTTGGCATCAAATTTTTCAAATTGGTTCAAATAGGCAGCTGCTTTGGTAAGGGCATCCGGGTTTTTTTCATTCACAGAAAATAAACCCAAAAATTGTTTGATTTGTGTTTTTTCTTTTTCAGTAATTGGTTTTCTGATGTAGTGATCGTGTACCGAAACGTGTGGAATGTCGATAGAGCCTGAAGCCGGCATGTGGCACGATACGCAGTTGTTAAGTTTTTTTTTATCTGATTCGGTATGTGATTTTAAAAGTTTGTTTTTCGATTCAAGGGAATTGCCATGACAATTTATGCAAGCTAAGTTGAATACATTTTTGTTTGTTTCTTTCACGCTGATGTGCGGATTATGACAGGTTACGCAGGTAAGGGCCTCTTTGTAAGGTTTTAATTTTTTAGGATCGACATTTTTACTCGATTTGATAAAACACGCACTTTGTTTTAATCGATCGGCGTGTGACGCCATGATAAAATCCTTGTCGGCATTTGAATATTTAGGTAAAAACACCGACATAAAATCACTTAGTTTTTGTCCGGGTTTAAAATCAAAAAATGATTTCCCTTCTTTTAAAATGGTGTTGCCTTGCAAGTGGCATCTCTGACAAACATCAAATTGCGCATCAATGCTTAGTTTGGCCGGATTTACAATCGAGTAATCGATGTACTTGGCAGTGTCAACAATTTGACCGCTTTGTTTTTGTGCCACGTGAATACTGCCGGGGCCATGGCATCTTTCACAATCAATGCCGTGGGGAATTGCCTTATATTTATTTTCCGAACCTTCAACAAACTGTGGGTAAGCATTGTGGCAGGATATACATTCTAAACCGATTTTTCGGCTGAAGCGTGTGTTACTGCCATTTTCGAATCCAGGCGGCAAATCCCATTTTTTCTTTTGTGTATAAAAGGTCATGGGCATTTGATTTAAATATCCGTTTACATTTTGAATGTGAGAATTTGTGTGCTGACCGGAGCCAATGATGTAATCCACTTTTTCTTTGCGTCTGTAAATGGTGTCTTTTTTTGAAAGACGAAATTCAGTGATGTAAAAAATATCATTTGAAAAAGCTGCTGAATAGTGCATGTCAATCAGTTTATCTTCAATAGGATTGTGATTAAACAAAGCCTTAGATTTTGCACGCGAGGCAGAATCAAATGATTGTCCCATGCCGGTTTGAATGAATGTATTGTATATGTTTTGGTGACAAAGTTTGCAAGTATTGATGCCCACGTATTTGGCTGAATCCTGGTGGTTTAAATAAGCAGAAGCATTGGTGCTTTGGTTGATATTGGTTCTTTTTTCAGCCGGATCACATGCCAACAAACCCAAGAGAGTGAGAAAAAAGCATTTGTATAGTATTTGAAGAA
>JBAXXZ010000321.1:0-3552 GCA_037127575.1 Bacteroidota bacterium
GGGCCGTTGTGCCATCAGCTTGAAATGGAATGTTGTTATCGGTGGCCGCCATCACCATGTCGATGTCGGGTGTGAGTTTACCGTTTACCTGCAAGTTAAGATTTGAATTCACCACCACATCTTGTGTATTGCCAAAAGAGATGCCGCGTGAAATATTTCCGTTTTTACTTAAGCCATCATTTAAAAATAAATTCTCCTGACTGCTTTTTTGATTAAACTGAATGTTGTAGGGGTTGCCGCGTCGGGTCATGTCGCTATACAAAATATCAGGACTTTTATGGTAATACCGTTTTTCGAAATTTATTGGATAACGTAGGTACTGCACCCAAATGCTATCGGGTTTAATATTCTTAAAAAGCAAGGCATGTTTGTTGTACAAAACGCTAGGCATTTGAAGCGAATCAAGGGCGGGATAACATTTTAATTGTAAGGAGCCTTGGACCAAACTCAAAGAATCGAGCAGCAGCGTATCGCCCTTTACACTATATACTTTTGAAACCGCCGTTTTAAAAAATTGGGCATGCGAGCTTAAGCCTAAACTCAAAAAAATATATAGCCAGGCATATTGCCGTAAACGCACCATATTGAAACGATTTTAAAGATACAAAATTGTGCTTAGGGCCGCTTTCATTTTAATTTTGCTTGATACTGAAAACCAGGTCGTAAAATGTGTAATTTTATATTCAGCTAAAATTATGGAAGATAATGACTCACAGGGCATGCAAGAGAAACCGGATGTTTTAATGCCCGCTGAAAACGAAGATACAGAAGAAAACAAGCAAGCGATTATTCGCGGAAAATGGCAAAACATGTTGATTCAAATGGCATTTTTATTGGCCGGTATTTTATTATTTGTGTTTATCAATTATATTTTTGGCTTTATGAAAGGCAATTAATAGCCTTGCCGAATGGTTATTTGGGCGCTTCCCTTCAAGCGATGTTAAACATGCTCCATAGTTTTAAGGGCCGGGCTTTTAAGGGCTCCACCCCTCTTTCAAAACGGTGCTCCGGCTTTTTGCCGAAAAGGGCAGCAGCAAAAAAGCCAAGCCCTACCTGCCGTTACACTACCCAAGCAATGGTAGGTAGGCCTTCAAATCCCTAGCGCGAAACCTAAACTTAGATTCATCAATGAATGGGTATCTGAATGTTAATTAACGGATGGTTCAAAGCGATTTATCCTGATTGTATTTCAGATGATTGGGTTTAAGCTAAATATTCAGAAGTATGATTGTTTCTTTAGCGCAAGGCTTCAATGGCTAAGGCGGCCATTAATCCTGCACCAATTTCAATGGATTGTTCATCCACATCAAAATTGGACGTGTGCACTTCGGCACTAATATTTTTTTCCTTATTGCCTGTACCTAATCTAAAAAAACAAGAAGGCACTTTTTGGCTGATAAAAGCAAAGTCCTCGGCGGTCATGCGCATGGGCAATTGCTCCACGGCATCCTCACCCAAATATTTGGCCGCTTTTATTTGACATGCCAAGGTAAAGTTTGCATCATTTACCAAAAAAGGATAACCTTTTTCAATGCGAATAAACGATTCGATGCCATACTGATCGGAATGTTTCTTTACAATATCGCGTAATTGCTGATGAATATTTGATCGCCAACTTTCATCCATGGTGCGCATGGTGCCTGCCACTTCTACCTTTGCAGGTATTACGTTTGTTGCGCCTTTTCCGTCTATCTTTCCAAAAGCCACAACAGTTGGTATGTTTTCACCCGCTGTACCTCTTAAAGCGCCTTCAGCCATAAAATGCGCATCAATGTCCAATAAAATATTTGCGGCAATTAGCAAAGGGTTAGTATAATTTTGCGGCATGGCAGCGTGACCCCCTTTACCATTAACAGTTAAATACAATTCATCGGTACTGGCCATGTACATGCCTGCTTTAAAACCCACCTTGCCAACTTCCATGCTTGGGTGCACATGCAAAGCCAAGGCTTTATCAACCTTAGGGTTTTCCAAAACACCTTCCTCAATCATCAACGAAGCACCACCGGGTAAAACTTCTTCGCCCGGTTGAAACATAATTTTCACTGTGCCATGCCACAAATGTTTGGTGTCGTTTAAAATCAAGGCGGCGCCTAATACACAGGCAGTATGTACATCATGTCCACATGCATGCATGCGTCCTTGGCGTGTTGATTGATATGGTACCGTATTGGTTTCCTGAATGGGCAAAGCGTCCATATCGGCGCGTAATAAAATGGTTTTGCCCTTGTTTGTATTGCCTTGAATACTTGCAATGATACCGGTTTTCACATGCCCCGTTGTAAAGCTTATACCCGCTTCATGTAATTTACTTTGAATAAATTTAGAAGTCTCGAATTCTTGAAACGACAATTCGGGGTATTGGTGCAAATGCCGACGAATTTGGATTAACTCATCCAAATATTTTTTTGCCAATTTTTTTATGTCTTCGTTTGCGAGCATTATTTATTCAGCAGCATTTTAATGCCAATTAACAAAATCATGCCGCCAAAAATTTGTTTTACCAATTTGGTATCAATTGAAAGTGCAGTTTTGCTGCCAAAATAACTGCCTACAACAAAAGTAGCGCACATAATTAAAGCGCTTTTAATATCTACCTGACCTTGTTTGTAATAATTAAATACACCCAAAATGCCAATGGGCAATATGAACATAAACAGGGTGGTGCCTTGGGCCATTTTTTGGTTGTAACTTAAAAAGTACACCAACACAGGCACAATCACAATGCCGCCGCCAATACCAATTAAACCACTTAAAAATCCTGCGAATAGCCCTACTGCCAATAAAATTAAAATTGTATTTATTTCCATACTAAAAATCGGTTGCGAATGAAATATTTGTGATTGGTTTTTTGGTCACTACCCAATTATCAACACCCCAACCAAAATCTAAGCGAACAAAATAGCCCAATAAACGTGATCTAAAACCAAAACCAATTCCACCAATAAGCGGATTTTTGTAATCAATTACACTTACTTTAATGCTGGTGCTACCAATGCCTGTAACGGGATCCACCTGAATAAATTCTTTGGAGTTTTGCGTATTCTCAACACTCAAGGGATTTGCACCGTGCCATGCCATGCCTACATCAGTAAAGCCAATCACTTGCAAGTTATTCATGAAATCAGACTTAAGCGGGTAGTTTAAAATATAACGGACCACAGGGATGCGCAGTTCCGAATTATAAACCATAAAATTATTGCCGTTTCGGCTGTTTTGAACATAACCGCGCATATTGGTCGCTATGGTCTGGAAACCATACTGAGAAGGATTAGAAACCGACACATTGCTATTAAAAGATGGGTTAATCCAATTATCAACCCCCCCCAAATAAAAAATTAATTTTTTGCTACCCATCGAATTTCCACCTGCAAAGCGGTTACACCAAGTAATTTGGCGGTGCACCTTTGTGTAATGACGAAGATCAAAACCTGAAGTAAATAAATCGAAACCATTTTTATCAGATGATTTCCAATACTCCGACCACACTTTTATTCTGGTGCCGTTTAAAATATTCAACATTACTTTGCGTGTATTATCAAACACATATTC
>JBAXXZ010000322.1:0-3545 GCA_037127575.1 Bacteroidota bacterium
CCTCTAATGGTTGTGGCATGATTAACACCTGTACCAGTATTATTATTAATTAAGTTATAACTTAAATTAATGTTGTATTGCGCCAAAGTACGAACACCTGCCGCCGCACTCGTTGTGCCGCCGCCGCCAAAATTGACAATGGTGTTACCGGTTGCTAATGAATTACCCCCGATGTCATTTCCATAATCTGCAAAACTATATGGAGAAACATCCGCAAATCCTATTAAAGACAAACCATAATTACAATTTTGAATTGTATTTGAATAAAATTTATTGTTTGAATTTGCACCTGAAGCAGAGGTGATGGTTAGTGCAGTTATGTGGGCAGCCATTGTTGCATCCACAACTTCAATACCTCTGGATCCATCAGCCGCAGGACCAGAGCCTGCAACATTGTTTACTATATTAAGCGTGATTGTAGAGTTTCTAATTGAATTATTCTGACAACCATCTGTTGCGGATGCTCTAAAAAACCCATATCCAAACTCCATTGTACTCGGATTTGCGGTATTATTATCAGTAATATCAATACCATTAATCGTTACAAAATCCGCGCCGTTAAAACGCCAAACACCATCTTGAATTGCAGAAATAGGTGTAGCTGTACCACCACTATATGCATAAATAATGGGATTAACACCGGCTCCTGTTTTTTGAAACACAACAGAATTGGTTGAAGATGCCCCAACAATGGCATTTAAAGTATAACCGCCTACAACCGCGGTTTCTGTATATCCAGCGGCAACGGCTATAGTAACCGGACCAGTTACACTATTACCATTTAACGCAGTAATAGCTGCGCCAATACTGGCATATGTGGCTGGAACGTTGTAAACTCCAGATAACTGGGCTTTTGTTTGTATGCTGAAACATACAATGATCACGCATAACATTACTTTCAAATTCAACATGGTTTTTCTCATTTTTTTCCGTATTATTTTTGACCTTTATTATTATTTTAAGAACACAATGTAGTTTATTTAAACTTTAGTTTACAAATTTTAACATTAATTTTTTATATGGTTAACATAAAGAAAGCTAATCCTTTTATCTTATAGAAGTTTGGTGATATATTTCATCGAGATTTTAGCTGTTTTTTTTTACAAAAAAGCCTCTCCATTTAGGAAAGGCTCTTTAATACAAAATTAATAAAATATTTATTTTATTTTAAATGCAGATTTTACTTTGCCTACATAGTCTAACTTCTCCCAAGTAAACAATTCCACTTTCATGGTTTTTGTTTTGCCATCGGGTGAAGTAAAGGTTTTGGTAACCACCTCATTTTTACGTCCCATGTGGCCATAAGCCGCAGTTTCGCTATAAATTGGGGTACGTAATTTAAAACGTTGCTCAATAAAATAAGGACGCATATCAAATACACTTTGCACCACTTTGGCAATTTCACCGTCGGTCATTTTCACTTTGGCGGTGCCGTAAGTATCGATAAAAATACCCATTGGTTGCGCCACACCAATGGCATAAGATACTTGCACCAATACTTCGTTACAAATGCCGGCAGCAACCAAATTTTTTGCAATGTGACGTGTGGCATAAGCAGCCGAACGATCCACTTTACTTGGATCCTTACCTGAAAAAGCCCCACCACCGTGAGCACCCTTGCCACCATAAGTATCCACAATAATTTTGCGGCCTGTTAAACCTGTATCACCATGCGGACCGCCAATTACGAACTTACCGGTTGGATTAATATGGTAATTGATTTTGTTGTTAAATAAATGCGCGTATTTAGGGTAATTCTTTTTTACGCGTGGAATTAAAATTTCAATGATGTCCTTTTTAATCTTGGCCAACATTTTTGGTTCCAAATCAAAATCATCGTGTTGTGTTGAAACAACAATGGCATCAATGCGCACTGGCACGTTATCGTCGCTGTATTCTAAAGTTACTTGTGATTTAGCATCAGGACGTAAATATTTAATTTGTTTATTTTCGCGACGTAATGCAGCCAATTCCAATAAAATGGCGTGGGCCAAATCCAATGCCAAAGGCATGTAATTATCGGTTTCGTTTGTGGCGTAACCAAACATCATCCCTTGATCGCCTGCACCTTGGTCTTCTTTTTTGGTACGCTCTACACCTTGGTTAATATCAGAAGATTGTTCATGAATGGCAGATAAAATACCACATGAATTGGCTTCAAACATGTACTCCGATTTGGTATAACCAATTTTACGAATTACCCCACGGGCAATTTCTTGCACATCCAAATAAGCTTTGGATTTAACTTCTCCGGCCAAAACTACTTGACCTGTTGTAACCAATGTTTCACAAGCCACTTTACTGCTTGGATCAAAAGCCAAAAAATTATCAATTAATGCATCCGAAATTTGATCGGCTACTTTGTCCGGATGTCCTTCCGAAACTGATTCTGATGTGAATAGATATGCCATTTTTATTAGTTAATAGGGATTAGTGAGTAGGGATTAGTGAATTGGTGAAGTTTATAGTTGCGTTAATTTGAATTCGTAAAACTCCATGATTTGGTTGCAAAGTAATTTTTTACAAGCCTCATCAACTTTGGCTTTTGCGGCTGTTTCATTGTCTGCACTTACTTCTAAAGAGATGTGTTTTCCAATTCTTACATTTTGAATCTCCGACAAATGTAAATTTGTCATCGAAGCCGTTACAGCTTTTCCTTGAGGATCCAATAAAGCTTTAAGGGGCATTACATCAATATCTGCAATATACTTTGCCATGTTTGTGATTTTAAGAGCAGCAAAAATAGAATTAAACTTTCTTGTTTGAAAATATATTATTCACAATACTCATTAAAATATAAAGAATAATCACCAAGGGGATGGCCATGAACTTTAGGAACACAATGATAAATAGAGCCAAGATTAAGAACACATATTTAATTTGATTATCTGCCCAATTAAATGTTTTAAATTTTAATGCAAACAAGGGGATTTCAGCCACCAACAAAAAACTCAAAATAAAGCCCAAAACAATGAGGAAAAAAGGATTCGACAGCCACAAATGAATCATGTCTTTACCCCCCTGCAACTGATTGATTAAAGGAATAGAGCAAACAATCATGGCATTGGCAGGCGTTGGTAAACCTATAAACGAATCACTTTGCCTTGCATCATTATTAAACTTTGCCAATCGAATCGCCGAAAAAATAACCATCACAAATGCAAAATATGGCAAGTAAAAAGAACTTGGATTTGGATCCATCCGGTACTGACTATATGCCCCCGAATCATCGGCATACAAAGAGAAATAGATACTGTGATACAACACTATGCCGGGCACCACGCCAAATGTTACCATGTCGGCAAGGCTATCTAAATCTTTACCAATAGGCGAACTTACTTTAAACAAACGTGCCAGAAAGCCGTCTAAAAAATCGAGCACCAAGGCGATGCCCACAAGATAAGCAGCCCATACCAAATTACCTTCAAAGGAGCGAATAATGGCCAAACAACCACAAAATAAATTACCCAGTGTAATGGTGTTGGGAATGTGTTTTTTAATGTTCATTTGGTGGTAAAGATAGTATTTAAGGCATAGGATTGTAA
>JBAXXZ010000323.1:0-3514 GCA_037127575.1 Bacteroidota bacterium
GCATGAAAAATAAATTACGTTTCGGATTTTTATTTGCCTTCCTTTTTTTGGTTGGTGTGTTACACACATTTTCACAAGTACCCCCACCACCTTCAGGCGGCGGTACAGGTTCACCAAGTTGTTGGCCACCGCCTTGTGTGCCCATTGATGGCGGCATCAGTGCCCTCATTGTTGCAGGCGCAGCATTGGGTGCAAAAAAATTATACAATACAAAGAAAAAATCGCAACAAATTTAATGTGGCCTTATGAAGGCAAATGTTTCATCGAATGCCTTTAAGCGTTTTATCCTTATCGCCGGTAGTCTTTACCTTTGCCTCTACCTCATTTACCAATTCATCGTTAAAAAATACACCTATTACGATCAGCAATTTATCGGACAAATTATTCATTCGGCTGATTTTATTTTAAACCTTTTTGGCTTCCAAACTTTTAAAAGCATACAAGCGGTCGATTTTCAAGTGGTGGGCGTTGATGGCTCAAACGGCGTGTGGATAGGTTCGAACTGCAATGCCATTAAATTGTTTGGTTTGTTTGCGGTGTTTATTGTGGCTTACCCCGGGCCGGTAAAACACAAACTTTGGTACATTCCCCTTGGCATTGTACTGATTCATGTGCTCAATATTTTTCGTGTGGCCGCTTTGGCCATCATTGCCAAAACCTCGCCGGCTTATCTTGATTTTAATCACACCTATACTTTTACATTAATTGTATATGGTTTTATATTTTTGCTCTGGATGATTTGGGTGAATCGTTTTTCAAACAGCACACAAAAAGATGCGTTTAAACAAGCCTAGTTGGATGATTTTATTTCTGCTGTTTTTCAGCGCACTCGGCTATTTTAGAGAGTTTATGTTTGTGCATTATAACAATGTGATGCACCAAGTGTATTATCACAGCGATTCGCATTTAGAAACCCCCGGCTTCTTGCAATTTTTATTTCAGGTGCCTTATGCCAAACTATATTATTTTAAATATCCCATGACCATTGTCTTTGCAAGTTTGTTTTTTTTGCTCAACCTTTGGGCCGTGAAAAAATTAAGCAGCATTGGTGGCACAAGTAAATTTGTTTTTTATGCTTACGCTGTATTGCTTTGTATGGCCGCTTTATCGATGGCTTATGCATTTTTATTCACCAAAAAATTAGCCGACGACGAATACACCTTGAGTCGCTGGTTGTTGGGCGTGGCCCAATCACCCATTATCTGTTTGTTTTTATTGGCCTCCGAAAAATTAATTTCTAATACGCAAAATCATGATTAAAAAAGATTCAACAATAGCCAAACTTATTAAAGAAGAATTGCACCGTCAAACCAGCGGCATCGAATTAATTGCTTCCGAAAATTACGTGAGCAAACAAGTGATGCAAACAATGGGCTCGGTGCTCACCAACAAATACGCCGAAGGTTTGCCCTTTAAGCGTTATTACGGTGGTTGCGAAGTGGTTGATAAAATTGAACAATTGGCCATTGACCGTGCCAAAAAATTATTTGGCGCCGCATGGGTAAACGTACAGCCACATTCGGGCGCGCAAGCCAATGCCGCAGCCATGTTGGCTTGCTTAAAACCGGGTGATACCATCATGGGTTTAGATTTATCGCATGGTGGCCACTTAACGCATGGCTCATCGGTTAACTTTTCAGGAAAATTGTACCGTCCGGTTTTTTACGGCGTTGAAAAAGCAACAGGTGTTTTTGATTATAATAAATTAGAAAAAATTGCTTTGGCCGAAAAACCAAAAATGCTCATTGCCGGGGCCTCTGCTTATTCACGTGATTGGGATTTTGCCCGCATGCGCCAAATAGCCGATAAAGTGGGCGCCATTTTATTGGGTGATATTTCGCATCCAAGCGGTTTAATTGCCAAAGGTATTTTAAATGATCCATTGCCGCATTGCCATATTGTTACCACCACCACACACAAAACTTTACGCGGACCAAGGGGCGGTATGATAATGATGGGTAAAGATTTTGAAAATCCATTTGGTGAAAAAACACCGAAAGGCGAAACCAAAATGATGAGTACCTTGCTCGACATGGCGGTCTTTCCCGGCACACAAGGCGGTCCGCTCGAACACGTGATAGCCGCTAAGGCCGTGGCTTTTGAAGAAGCACTCAGTGATGATTATTTACATTATTGTATACAGGTGGTTAAAAATGCGCAAAGCATGGCCAATGCATTTATTGCTTTGGGTTACGACATTGTATCGAAGGGCACCGACAACCACATGTTTTTAATTGATTTGCGCAATAAAAATTTAAGCGGTAAAGATGCGCTTGCAGCTTTAGAGCAGGTCAATATTACCGTGAATAAAAACATGGTGCCTTTTGATGATAAATCGGCATTTGTTACTTCGGGCATTCGCATTGGTTCGCCGGCCATTACTACTCGTGGATTAAAAGAAAAGGATTGTCTTAAAATTGTTTCCTTGATTGATGAGGTGCTGATGCACCGCGACAATGCCAAACATTTGGCCAAGGTGAAAAAACGTGTGAACACCATGATGGAGAAGTTTCCTTTGTTTAAGGATTGAGTTTATCTGCCCTTGATGGAACGCTGATGATGATCATTGTTTATGATGAACAAGATTTTTTATCAGTGTAAATCTGCTTTATCAGTGTTATCTGTGTTCAATCGAACGCTGATGATGATGATTGTTTATGATGAACAGGATTTTTTATCTGAGTGCATCTGCGTTCCATAGCAGGGTGATGAAATGGATTGCTGATGATGAAAAGTGATTTATCTGTGAACATCTGCTACATCTGTGTCATCTGTGTTCTATCTCCCTATTACAATGTCTTATCTCTTGCTGTCCTGACACTTGACTCTTTTCCTTCTTAACGGTTGGCTTCGACAAGCTCAGCCACCAGGCTTCGATCCAGAGGTACCTCGGGACCACAGGGCTATGTCTTATCTCTTGCTGTCTTGACTCTAGTCGTCCTGACACCTGTCTCTTTTGAACCACTGAGGCACTAAGGTCACTAAGGAACGCAATATAGATTCAATTCACTAAGGGCCTCTCGCTTTGCTCAAGGTGTTTTGATCACCCTCTTATCTCATGCCGTCTTGATTCTTGCCTCAAAATAAATTCACACTCAAGGTTCTAATTTCCGCCTTCCGCCTAATTTAGATGAAATCATGATTTAATCTATCAGGATAAACCATTTTTAATTTTTAATTCAACATTTCTAATTATTTCAACATAGCGTGATTTAATCACCCTCTTATCTCCTGCTGTATTGACTCTTGCGTCATTTCCTTCGTAACGGTTGGCTTCGATCCCGAGGTGCCTCGGGACCACCGGGCTTCTATCCCGAGATACCTCGGGAACACCGGGCATTTCGATAAACTCAGCTGCTGTATATTTTCGGTGCCTGAGCCTGTCGAAGGCACAATGCAAGTTGAACTAATATTACATTTTTATCGTTGGCTTCGATCCCGAGATACCTCGGGACCACCGGGCTATGTCTTATCTCTTGCTGTCTTGACTCTAGTCGTCCTGACACCTGTCTCT
>JBAXXZ010000324.1:0-3471 GCA_037127575.1 Bacteroidota bacterium
CAATGAGTGGGTTACATTACGTGTATCCACATCTGCACTTAAAAATATAAACAAAAAAGGCATTTTTGCCTGCTTAAAAGAAGCCAAATCAAACGGCCTTTTAGCTTAATAATTATCAGTCATGGCAAAAAAAGGAAATAGAATACAAGTTATTTTAGAGTGTACAGAGCACAAAGAAAGCGGTAAACCGGGAACATCCCGTTACATTACCACTAAAAACAAAAAAAATACGACTGAGCGCATTGAGTTGAAAAAATACAATGCGGTATTGAAGCGTATGACCGTTCACAAAGAGATTAAATAATATTAAACATTTTATCAAATGGCTAAGAAAGTAGTTGCAACGTTAAAATCAGGTAAGGGAAAAGACTTTACCAAAGTGATTAAAATGGTAAAATCACCTAAAACAGGTGCTTATAATTTTAAAGAAGAAATTGTACACAACGATCACGTACAAGATTTCTTAAAATCGAAGTAATTGATTTTACATACACAATATTAAATTCTTTCCAATCACAGGAAAGAATTTTTTATTTTCACCCTGTTCTAAAATAGTTTAAACAAAGAACAAATGAGTTTTTTTTCAAAATTTTTTACCAAAGAGAATAAGGAGAGTCTTGACAAAGGCTTGGAGAAAACCAAAGAAAGTTTTTTTGGCAAACTCAGCAAGGCCATTGCCGGTAAAAGCACTGTAGATGCTGAGGTGTTGGATCATTTGGAGGAGGTATTGATTAGCGGTGATGTTGGGGTAAGCACCACCATTAAAATTATTGAGCGAATTGAAAATCGCGTGAAGCAAGATAAATATTTAAATACCAATGAGCTCAACGGTATTTTAAAAGATGAGATTGTTTCGTTGTTAACTGAAAACAACAAAGTGCAAACCCCAAGTTATTTTTCGGAATCTTTAAGCCACAAGCCACATGTAATTATGGTTGTTGGGGTAAATGGCGTTGGTAAAACCACCACCATTGGTAAATTGGCCTATCAGTTTAAACAGGCCGGCAAATCGGTTGTGTTGGGTGCTGCAGACACTTTTAGGGCGGCTGCTGTTGACCAGCTTGTTATTTGGAGTGAAAGGGCAGGAGTGCCCATTGTGCAGCAGGGAATGGGAGCCGATCCTGCCAGTGTGGCTTTTGATACTTTAAGCAGTGCCAAAGCCAAGGATGCTGATGTGGTGATTATTGATACAGCAGGCCGTTTGCATAACAAGATAAATTTGATGAACGAACTATCGAAAATCAAAAACGTGATGAAAAAGGTGCTTCCTGATGCGCCGCATGAGGTGCTATTGGTTTTGGATGGTAGCACAGGTCAGAATGCCATTGAACAATGCAAACAATTTACAGCAGCTACCGATGTTACCGCATTGGCAGTTACCAAGCTCGATGGCACAGCCAAAGGGGGTGTGGTGATTGGTATTTCAGATGAATTTAAAATACCGGTTAAATATATCGGTGTTGGCGAAAAAATGACCGATCTTCAAGTGTTTAATTCCACCGAGTTTGTGGATAGTTTGTTTGGTAAATAGCCGCTACTATTAATTTCTTTTATGTTTATACAAATTAATTTGTGATGCTTTGTGCACCAACCTTAATTTTTTCGTGTTTGCAATAGTCAATTAACAACATTTCTGCGTGCACCTTTTCTTTTTCTGAATCAGCATGTTCTTTTTCCCACAGCGGCCTTGCTTTATCAAATTTTTCTTTGTCGTTTTCAATACGATCAGATTTAATAAAAGCTTCAAATAAATTGTTCACTATGACCCAAGCATTGTGGTCGTGTGTTTTTAAAATATCCAATAAATCGTTGCGTTTTTTAAAACTGAAATTATGCGCATTTTCAATTGCAAAATGGTCTGCAAAGCGATACAAATACTGCATCAATATATCTTTTTTGTCGTTGGTCATATTTGATAAATTAAATGTTAGAGTAAATGTAAAAACTTTTCATGAGCATAAAAATATTTCTGCCCTTTAATATGAGATAAATCAATGAATTTTTGTCAAAATATGACGCAAGTAGTCTGCGTAATGAAAAAGGGCATGTGGTGCATACTTTGCGTGACTAAGTGGTAGATGGCGATCATTTTTTGCGTGTGAAGAAAATGCGGTAATAAAATGGAAGCCCTACTTCCCTAAACTGTTTGTAAATTTGTTTGAATACAGCTATTTTGAGCTGATTTAAATGTAAGTATGACGGTTGAATATTTGGTAAAGGCTTTGAATTTGCAGGCGCATCCAGAAGGTGGATTTTATAAAGAGATGTATCGATCAGATGAGCTGATTCCGATAAGTGGCTTGCCGCAACGGTTTCATGCTGCAAGGGTTTTTGCCACGGCCATCTATTTTTTAATTGATGCAAATAATTTTTCGGCATTGCATAAAATTAAGAGTGATGAAACATGGCATTTTTATGCCGGTGATGCCTTAGAGGTAATTGAAATTGACGCGAAAGGTCATTTGCACATTACGCATGTTGGCGCTAGTTTGCAAGCAGGTGAAGTGTTTCAATATACAGTAAAGGCGGGCCGTTGGTTTGCATCAAGGGTTAAACAAGGTGGCGTTTTTTCTTTGGTTGGCTGCACTGTTGCGCCAGGTTTTGATTTTGAAGATTTTCAGATGGCAAATCGTGAAGCCCTAATTGCTAGTTATCCACAACACAAAATACTAATTACTCATTTAACGCGATAAACAGCGTCTTGAATTCCTTGTATTTGGTTGAACCGAATTTAATTTAAGATTCGTGTGCGCCTAAATGCAGATTTAACACCTCAATTATCTTGTCGATGGCCTTTAATAATTCAACATTACTGATTACCAATGGTGGTGCAAGGCGCATGGCGGTTGGACAAAACAAAAACCAATCGGTGATGATGCCATTTTCTATACAAGCTTGTATGATTTGCATGTTTAGTTTTTCATCGCCAAATTCAATAGCAGCAAGCGCACCACAAGAGCGGATTTCTTGAATTAATGGGTGTTTTAAGTGTTCATGAATGAACTTTTCAATGGTTAAAGCGCGCTGAATAAGTTGGTTTTGGAGAATGACATCTAAGCTTGCTTGCGCTGCGGCCACACAAACGGCATTGCCGCCAAATGTGTTGATATGGCCCAAAACAGGATTATTGGTAAAATGTTGCAATAGTTCTTTTGAAGCAATGAGTGCACCTATGGGCAAGCCACCGCCCATGCCTTTGGCCATTAATAACACATCGGGCACAACGCCATATTGCTCGTAAGCGAATAAGCTACCTGTTCTTCCAAAGCCACTTTGTATTTCATCAAAAATTAATATAGCACCATGTTTATTACAAGTGTCTCTTAATTCCTGTAAATATTCTTTTGAGGCTGCTCTAATGCCGGCTTCTCCTTGAATGGGTTCGATTATCACAGCTGCAGTGTTGTGCGTTATGTGCTTTAATTCATCCAAATTATTGTGTGAAATAATTTTAATATCAGGTAATAAGGG
>JBAXXZ010000325.1:0-3466 GCA_037127575.1 Bacteroidota bacterium
CTTGTATGGTGGCCTTTAATTCTTGATCTAGTCCTTTAGCCTGCTGCTTTTGCTCCTTGGCCTCATTCACCTGCTTTTCTATTTGCTGATAAGGCTGACCGTTGTTTTTCTTAATAAAAGCCAACCAATCGGTGAAAGATTCGGGTTTAAAGTCGTTTGAAAGGTCGGTAACCTGTTGGCCGGTCTTTTGTTTTTCGGCATTAATAATTTCCTTATCAACAATTGAAGCCACTACCTGCTTGGCAATTTCGGTTTCAAGCATCTCGGGCTCAGTTGTCGATCCTGATTGTATTTCCTTATCAAGCGCTTTTTCATGGGCCAGTTCGGTGGCTTTCAGGATATCTAATTCTTGTTTTATTTCCTCACTAATACTGGTATCTTGAATTTCAACAACAGGCAGCTCTATTTTGTTCAAGGAAATCTCAGAAGCATGATCGGTTTGTTTTTCTTTCTGTTCAATTATTTGCTCTTGTTTATGCAATAAGTGAAATAAATGACTGCGATTACTTACTGCTATGTCCGTACGTTTCAAATTTTTCTCGTACAAACCTGCGTCCCAGCGCTTGGCGGCAATGTTTAACAACATGTGCGCCGATTGAAAATACGGAAAATCATTGACCAATTGCTGCAATTGGGCAAGATCTTCCTTTTCAAGAGTAGACGGATTTTGTATGAGTTGATTAAACTTTATGGCTTGCACCTTACCAATTATTAAATGCTTTATTAAAAATATCTTCCGTTAATTGTCTGTAAATTTCTTGCACCAATTCAGGTTCTTTTGCGCTGATGTTTTCGCTGGATTTAAAATCCGCAAAACGCGAAAAGCTTTGCTCGAAATTTTTAGACGCTTCAAATTTATTGGAATATTTTACATAAACCGAAATTGTTAAGCGATTCATGCTGGCCTGATCGGTACTTTGAATGGCAATGGGCGCTACATCGTAACTGGCAATATACCCTTCAAACTGTAAATCACCATTGGCTTTCATTAATGCCAGACTGGTTTGTTGCGACACCACATCCCTTAATTTTTCGGTAAAACGCTGCGACAAGCTGGGTGCACCCAAACTGGTATTGTTCGCGAAGAAGCCTACACTTACTGTTTTGGCCTCAATGGGAATACTCGCGCCATTTAATGAAACGTGGGGCTTGCAGGAAAGCAATAAAAGTCCTAGCACAAGCAAAACAGACTTAAAAAGTCTTGAAACCTGCATCAATTTTGATTTATTTTGAATCAAGTGTTTCATTTCATTCTTCAATGCCATATTCATTAATTTTTCTGTACAATGTTCGTTCACTAATACCCAATTCATTCGCAGCCACTTTCCTTTTACCTTTGTGCTTGCGCAATGCCTTTTTAATCATGTCAATTTCTTTGTCCTGTAACGACAAGGTTTCTTCCACTTCTATTACTTGCGAAGCATTGCCGCCTGCTTGAATAACAGGTGTATGAATGGTGATGCCGCTGCCTGTCATTGGTTCTGCATTTGGATTAAAATTTCTTTTCATCACCTGCATCTCATTTGGCAAAGCTTGCACAGTGCCTGATGTAGCCGACACCAAATCATACACCACTTTTTTTATTTCATTTAGTTCATTTCGGTACTCACGCAAAACCTTAAAAATAATTTCCCTATCGCCATTTTCAAAATTCGCGCCATGTCCGTTTAAATCGTTGCGAAGTATAGAAGGCACATTGGCGGAATTGTACTGTGGCAAATATTTCAACAAAGTATCGGCATTTACCTCCCTGGTTTTTTCAATAATGGATATTTGTTCAGCGATATTTTTTAATTGACGAATATTGCCCGGCCAAAAATAATTCACCAATACCTGTTCGGCATCACTGCTTAATTTAATTACAGGCATGCGGTACTTGGCTGCAAAATCGTTTGCAAATTTCCTAAACAAAATATGAATGTCTTCTTTGCGTTCCCTTAAAGGCGGCAAATAAATCGGTACGGTATTTAAACGGTAATACAAATCGGCTCTGAATTTTTCTTTTTCCAAGGCTTGGTAAAAATTAATATTGGTCGCCGCCACCACACGCACATCGGTTTTTTGCACCTTGCTGCTGCCAACACGAATGTATTCACCTGCTTCAAGCACACGCAACAAGCGGGCTTGGGTTGCAAGCGGTAATTCGCCCACTTCATCCAAAAAAATGGTGCCGCCATTTGCCACTTCAAAATAGCCCTTACGCGCTTCAGTTGCCCCGGTAAATGCGCCTTTTTCATGGCCAAACAATTCACTGTCAATGGTGCCTTCAGGTATGGCACCGCAGTTTACGGCAATATAAGGACCGTGTTTACGTGCAGAGTTTTGATGGATAATTTGCGGGAAAACTTCTTTCCCCGTTCCGCTTTCACCGTTAATCACCACGTTTAAATCGGTGGCCGCAACTTGTCTCGCTATATCAATGGCCCGCTCCAATAACTGGTTGTTGCCGATGATGCTGAATTTTTGTTTTATGTCCTGAGTCACCATTTTGCTAAAAATATTGTGAGGCAAGAGTCAAGACTACAAGAGTCAAGACCCCTTTGCCGTATAATTGTCATTTATTATCTTATTTCTAAAGTTGAAAAATTTTGTTTGTAATGATGAAACTTCTGACAACAATATTGATCTATCATTAATGTTACCGAAATTCCTTTTTTCACAAATCAGCAATTGTGTTTCCAATTCATAACTCGATGCCAAGGCAGTGGATAAAAACTCAGCAAAGTGATTATTCGTTCTTTTGGCTGATCCTTCTGCAATGTTAGAAGGTATCGACACGGCACTTCTCTCCATTTGACTGATTAAATTGTATTTTTCTTTATTCGGCAAGGTCTCTGTGAATGAATAAACATGATCGCATAATTCCAATCCCAAAACCCAATTGTTCAGTTTTTTAAAATTATGGTATTCTACCTTGTCTTTCATGCTTCTTGATTATTAGGTCTTAACTCTTGCTGTCTTATTGTCCTGCATACAATTCTACAACTTCCCCAATCAAAGTACTAGCAGTACTACTTGTAACTTTCACCAACACATAATCGCCTCGTTTGTGATTGTCCTTAGGAAAAACCACCACCGAATTTTGTGAGTTACGCCCCATCAACATGTCGGGCGATTTTTTCGATTCTCCTTCAATTAATACTTTGGTGATACTTCCAACTTGTTTGCGTGTGTGGTATTCGCTATGCTGACGTTGTAAAGCAACAATTTCAGCCAGTCGTTTTTGTTTTAAATCTTCCGGCACATCGTCTTTAAATTTGCGTTCCGCCAAAGTTTTTGGTCTTTCGCTATAAATAAACATAAAGGCAAAATCGTATTGTACTTCATTCATTAATCGAATGGTATCTTGGTGTTCTTCTTCTGTTTCACCGCAAAATCCGGCGATCATATCGGTGCTGATACCGCAACCGGGAATAATTCGGCGAATAGCGGCAATTCTGCCCAAATACCACTCGCGAGTATAACC
>JBAXXZ010000326.1:0-3449 GCA_037127575.1 Bacteroidota bacterium
AATGAAGCCATGTGATTTAAACAAAAATTAAGTACAACAAATTAAGATTCGGCGATGGGCACAAATTTGAGATAAAAAGTACTGCCTTGATTGCGTTGTGATTCAAAATACACAGCACCGCCAAATCCTTCCATACAGTTTTTAACCATGGCCAATCCTAATCCTGAACCTGTTGATTTGGTTGTAAAATTGGGTGAAAATAATTTTGGTTTTAGAGCATCGTCAATGCCGCAACCGTTATCGCTTACGGCAATAATTACAAATGGTTGTTGGCTTTCAACACGAATGCTAATTTTTGGTTCTTTTATTTCTTCCACAGCTTGCAAAGCATTTTTCAAGACGTTGTTAAACACCCGCAAACACTGGTCGCGATCGCCCTTCACCATTATTTTTGCTGCCTCAATTTCGCTGCTGATAAAATGGGCCGATTGGTTGTTAAACAGAGCGGTTGCCGAACTGATGACCTCCACCAAATTAATACTTTGCAATTGTGTTTCGGGTAATTTAGCGAAATTGCTGAACTCGCTTGCGATAGTGGCCAATGAATCAATTTGTTCAATAATACCAAGGCTCACCTTTTCGAATTTTTCGGTAAAATCTGTTGGATTGGCTTTTTTAAGGTGTTGTAAATACTGCAAATTTAATTTCATTGGCGTCAACGGATTTTTTATTTCATGCGCCACTTGTTTTGCCATTTCGCGCCAAGCACTTTCACGTTCACTTTGTGCCAATTGATTAGCGCTTTCTTCCAATTTTAATAACATTTGGTTGTATTCAAAAACCAATTTTCCGATTTCATCTTTGCTGTTCCAAACAATTTTTTCGTTCTGTTTTCCCAAACTAATTTTTGCAATTTGTTGTTGAATCAAGCGCAGCGGGCGTGTGATGTAGCCCGATAAAATTAATCCTGCCAAAATACTAATCACGATTAATATCACGTACACATTAATTAAAGCCGAAATAATGCCCGATAACTCGTTGCTTAAATCGTTTTGACGCGCAAAGTATGGCAAGTTAATCATGCCAATTAAATGTTTTTGTTGATCAAAAATAGCGGTGTACATACTCATGTAATCCAACGCACCTGCCTTTTCGTTCACGCATAAAGAACCAGCTTCGCCATTTTTTAATTGATCAAAAGCTTCAGGATTTGCGAGCTTGGCAGCCAAACCCATATCATATAATTTGTTTTCACTTGTATTTACCAAGCGTGCTTGTCCGTCGAACATACTAATCGGCGTATTAAACAAACGGGCATATTCTTTTAATTTAAGGTTGATTAAATTGTACTGATCAGCATCGAACAATTGCGAAGTTTTAAACTGTCCCGTTAATTCGCTCAGCATGATCTGGGTTTTTTCCGAGAGTTGTTTTTGGTTTTTGGCTTCAAATTGTTTCATCACCAAATTGCCGGAAATAAGTCCCACAGCGGACATGGAGCACAGTAACAAAACAATGATAATGGTTTGTATGCGTCGCGTTAATGAGGATGCCCTTAACAAAGATGTAAAACAAATGAGGTACAATAAATAAGCGAGGTAAATAAATACAGCAGATATTAATAAGAGGTATGAATTAAAGGTGAAATAATATTTCCAGGTTTTGCTTCCTTGCGAAATCACCACCTTGGTATCACCCTCACTACTGTAATAACGGTGTTCGTAATTGGCATTGGCGCTTGACATGGACAAAGAATCGCGGAAAAAATCGGGATAAATAAAATCACCATTGCGGTTGCTAAGAATACCAGCGTGATAAACGCCAAAGGAAACATTGTTTAATTTATTTTGTTTTTGAAGTGATTGATCGATGAGCAAATCGGGGAAGCTACCTGTTTCTTCAAATTGTTTGGGTTCCATTAATACATACAAACGTTTGTTAATAAGCGGGATGTAGGCGATATAACGCGAAGGCATGCTGGGATTGGAAAAAAAGTACAGGCCATGTTGCAATGAATCTTTGCATTGTTGAATTTGGTCTTCAAAATAACCTTGGTTTACCAACATCGGATTTTTTACCGGCAACAAAGGATTGCAATTGGTGTCAAACAAAGAAAAATCGAGGTTGTAACGGTCAAAGTAACCGCTAAAATAATCCTGCTTCAGTTTTTGAATGACTTCGGTTTCAGAGCTGGGCAATACATTTAGGAGGTTGATAAAATTGCCATCTTGTTTTATTTTTTCAGGAATCAGGTTAAATTCACTTTCGAGAATCGCATCGCGGTTTTCGCTCAAATGCTGTGCCATCACCTCCAGATCCAACAAACGATTTTGATGAATGTGTGCATTGAGAATGCCGGAGGCCGTAAAGGTCAACAGCAAAACACTGAGCACAAGCGCAGGCAATGCGTTTTGGCGACCATAACGGTATACAACATACAGCATCAAATTAAAACAAAGCAGCCAAATGGTTTCCAACATGCTTGCCCCCGGAATGAACAAAGAATACAACAAACCGATGCACAGGCCAATGGCAGCCATAAGTAGCGGGGCATTTTTATAAAACAAAACCGATTGGCAAAGGCTAATTGCCACCACAAACAAAGCCATTATATATGCTGTGTATGCGGCAAAAAGTGGCAATAAAATCCAGTTGTTGGCAAACACATTAATAAAATCGAAACTGAGAGTGGAATTGCAAACTAGGCTTTTGAGGTTAAGATTGAACTGAAAAAACAAAAGACCCAGATAAACGCATTGCAATAAAATAAGCCAAATTGTTTTGGCATTCGCGCGCTTACGGGCCACAAAATGCAATACCAGTGCGAGACATAAAAAGAGCACCGCATTCAGAAAAATGTCGCCCAAATAAGCATTAATATGCGATTGGCCGTTTCCAAATACATGCAAATCGAAAAGCTGTGTGCGGTATAAAAAAGCCGGACAATTAAAATACAAAAGCACAAAACGCAGTATCAAAATAGTGACCACTTTAAAAATTAATGAAGGCGCAAGCTCTTGATAGAATGCGGAAATTAATAGCGCCAAAAGCAACAAACAAAAACCAAGAATAAAAAAGAAACTTGCCACATTATCGGCGGTGGCTGAATAAAAAACGCTTTCTTGCGACTCGAGGCCGAATAAGGTCTTTAGATGAAGCTGAACAAAAATATTAGACTTTGCGGTATCACTAATTTTAATGCTCTTTTGTAAGCCCGTCCATTCTTGAAATTCATTTTTTAAATAATTGTTTTGAATATCAAAATGGGCGTGAATCAAGCAAAGGCTATAAGCAACTCGATTGTCTTTGGTTTTGCGCACATAAAAATAAAGGCCGTCTTTTTGTTGTAGTGTACCAAAATCATGCTTGGTTAAAAACAAACTATCGATAAATGGACGGCGGGCGTTATTCCAAAAAATGAGTGAATCGTTTTGAAAAGCATAAATGGCGATTGACTTGACATTAAAAGCATCAAAAAAAACCTTCGAAGGTGATTGTTCGTCCCTATG
>JBAXXZ010000327.1:0-3431 GCA_037127575.1 Bacteroidota bacterium
ATATTAAGATGAAATTAAAAATGTATTCAGTGTAAAAGAATGAAATACAAAGTTACAAAAGCCTTTAAAGAAAAAGATTGAGAAAGGCACTTATCTTGTTACAATGACAAGAATCATGCATTAGTTCTGATTTATAGGTAGATTTATGGATATGCGATTGCCGAATTAATTTTCTGCAATCTTCAGCACAACATTGCCTACTTTTTGTCCTGATTCAACATATTTGTATGCATCTGTGATTTGATCCAATGTATAAGAACGGTCGATAAGTGGTTTAAATTTATGACTTGCAAGTAGTTCTTTAATCAACAAGATATCATCTTTTGAAATACTTGGAATTGGAAACAATAGCTTCTTTGTGCCAAGTATGGGTGAAGTGAGGGCATGCAGAATGTTCACGCCATTTTTGCCAAGTTCGGTTGAAATGTAAATGCCGTTTTCTTTAAGCACGGGTTTACAAGCTTTAAAGGAACTTTTGCCAACGGCATCAAAAATAAAATCATAACGGTAATGGGATTGGGTAAAATCCTCTTTTTCATAATCAATCACCACATCAGCTCCCAAACCTTTAACCAATGCCAGGGTTTTTGAGTTACAAACAGCATTTACCCTTGCACCAAAATGTTTCAATAATTGAACTGCTGCCGAACCAATGGCGCCGGTTGCACCGTATACCAATGTTTGTTGACCTTCAGTGACTTTAGCGGCCCGAATGTCAACCAAAGCATAGTGTGATCCTTCGGTGGCTGCTGCAGCCACATCAAATGGAATATGATCCGGCATACAGGTTATGGCTGCATTTTCGTCAATGCATAAATATTCGGCATGACCGCCAAAACTTTTATCATTAAAACCAAATACCCTGTCACCAATTTTAAATTGTTGTACATCCTTTCCGCAAGACTCAACTATACCGGCAAATTCACAGCCTAAAATTTGATATTTTGGTTTAAGAATCCCACTCCAAAAACGTGAGATAAAATATTCGGCACTCCTAAATCCTGAATCAGTTCTATTTACGGTGCTGCAATACACCTTCACCAATAACTCATTGTCTGTTGGGATGGGCTTTTCAACCTGCATCAATTTGGCAACCTCGGGTGGACCGTACTTTTTGTATACAATGGCTTTCATTTATTTTGCGCTTTATTCTGATTAAATGATGTAAGGTTGATGCCTTTTTTTTAAAGTGTATTTGTAAAATTAGCTATTATTCTTTCAAACAATGACGGGTAGATATATAAACTAGTTTTGTTTTTATTGTTTTATCCAATAAGAAAATATTTTTGATGAAAGCCTTGTTAGCTAAGTATTTTTTTTATTTGGCGATTAAACCACTTATTTTTTTCCGCAAAGTTTACAAGGCCATTCAGTATCCAAGCCCTATTGTTAATCAGTTTTCTTGCACGGTAACGGTTGAGGTGATGTTGCCAAAATTTTTTGTACACGGCCTCATCGTATGCCTTCATAAATTTTGCTGAAAAATTATTTTCACGAAAGCAATCCATGGCTTGCCAAGCAGCATATCTGCCCGAAACAATGGCTTCTCCAATGCCTTCACCGCTAATTGGATCAACCAGAGATGCGGCATCACCGCAAAGCATAAAGCCTTTACCTGACATGGTTACCTTTCTCGAACCCAATGGTAATCCAAATCCTTTAATAGGACTAAGCATTTCAGCATTTGCAAAACGCTCTTTGAGTTGTGGCTCAGATTCAATGATTTCCAACATTTTATTGCGCAAATTGGTGTTTTCGTTAGAAATGTTTTGTGATAACAAACCCAATCCTACATTGGCGGTATTATCGGGCAAAGGAAAAATCCAAAAATAGCCGGGTAATAAATCTTTAATAAAATGGAATTCGAACGTGCCGGGTGCTAAACCGCTTATATTTTTATAATAGGCCCGCACTGCACCTGAGTGATGCTTTAAATCCATTGATGTATGCGTGAGTTTTTTATTCACCATACTATGCGCGCCATCACAACCAATCACCATGCTTGCTTCAAAACAGATGTTGTTGCCGGTACTAATACGAAATCCCTCTTCAAGGGCGATGACGTCTTTTACAGTGGTGTTAAGGAAAACCTGCACATTGTTGAGTTTGGCAGCAAGATTGAATAAAAAATTATCGAAGTTAAGCCGCGTGCTAATGAAACCTTCATCGGCAAACTGAATTTCAAGTTTCTTTTTGTTTGGGGCAACAAAACGTATGCGATTTACTTTCTCTTTCAAACTAAATTCATCCAATGCTTTTGCATAATCGGGATGGATGGTGTTTAAAACCTTCCTCACATATGGAGCTACGGCATCGCCACAAACCTTCTCGCGGGGAAAACTATCTTTGTCCATCAAGGCTACTTTTAAACCTGATGATCCCAAAGCCAAGGCGCATGTGCTTCCGGCAGGACCGGCGCCGCAAATCACAACATCAAATTTTAAAGTGTTTTCACCCATTTCTGTCTAAATGTATCAAATAACTGTAGATAAATGAAGTTATTATTTGTGTCGATTTTCTGAAAAATCTGTTGTTTAAAAAATCAATTTTAGCATTCAATTGTTAGATAGTAGCAAAATAACTTCTAAAGAATAACGGATAAAGAATATTTTATTTTTTGGTCATTTTGATGCCATAAAGCATGGCTTCTTCAAGCACTTTAAGGTTAATATCGTTGAGTGTTTTGAAGCGAATGCAATATCCTGTAACTTTTGCTTTGCCAATTTTATCGCCAAAATTTTTAGCGATATAAGTTTTGTCGTCAAGACCAAGGATGTACATCGAAATGCCTGTTTTATTAGCGCTAACACCAATTTGAAAGAAATCGCGGGAACTGCCATTGGCATACTTAAGGCTTTGCAATCCGTAACCAATGGTAGGATTAAAAGAGGCTTTGTTGTCGGCGTTTACGCCTGTATCAAACCACAATTTGCCATTGGGTAATATTTTTAAAATAAGTTGATGCAGAATTTCTAAGTCCTTTCGCTTGGTTTCTGATTCAGCTTCAATAAAATCATTGATTTGTTTTTGTACGTTCATCCTGAGATTTCTTATACTTTGTCTGGCCTTTGCTTTTGTTACTTACTAGTATTTTTTGCTTGTTTATACATTAAAGATAATATAATTTTTATTGCATAATTTTTAAACGCATCTGTTTTTATGGCATTTACAATTATGAATGCCGGGTAGGAGGGAAGGTTTTTTTAATGTTTTTAAGCATGATTCATTAGACCTCAGCCGTTGAATAATTTATTTCTACGGATGTTTTTGCCGCGGCTTAATTGATAAGCATGGAATGTTGATGGAATATCGTGATCCCACTTTTTTAATAACAAATAGATAAGTAATCTGTCGATATGAACAAAAGCACCAATGATTAATGCAATTTTAAAGTGTATACCATTTATTCCAAGAATCAAAAGACTAAATTC
>JBAXXZ010000328.1:0-3428 GCA_037127575.1 Bacteroidota bacterium
GGCTAAATTATACTGGGCGTAGTTCCCTGTCATTAGGGCCATGTTCACTCGAATTTTGTCGGAATTATAAGAAGCGCGGATAATCGCATGGTTAATATTTACTTCATTATGCCGAACATGGTTGTATAAAAATCCGGGTCGTAAATTATTGCTAGGCTGATTAAAATCGAAGGAATAATATGCCTCGGTGTAGCCTTCCAACTTCGTTTTAGGACTCTCTTCTTTTTTTAAACTATCGGTTTGACCATACCCTGAAACCGCAAGTAGTGCGAAAATAAAGGCGAAACATGATTGATATTTGAGGGTAAAAAATTTATTCATAAGTGATTTTTTAAGTCGTATTAAATGGAATCAAATTGAAGGCAATTAAAAATACACAAATAAAATTAGCAATCAAATGTGTGCTACAAAAAATAAACTTTTGTACTTTGCAATGCTTACATGAAATACTTTGCCTTTCTTATTATAATTGCCTTATTTGCTTTTTGTCAACGAAACAAACGAGAACAGATTAGCTGGAGCAAACACATTGCGCCAATTGTTTATAAAAACTGTAGCCCATGCCATCGTCCGGGCGAAAGCGGCGGCTTTGACTTAATGACTTATCGCGATGCTGTAAAAAAGGGGGGCATATTAAAGTTTGTTACAAGTACGCGTTATATGCCGCCGTGGCCGGCAGATGCCAACTATAGTCATGTTGTGGGGGAAAGGGTTTTGGGTGAGGAAGAAATTGATTTAATTGCAAACTGGACAGCTAACGGTTTTCAACGTGGCGATAGTTTAACAGAACCCAAGGCGCCTGCGTTTTATAAAGGCTCGTATTTTGGTAAACCTGATTTAACAATAAAGCTTCAGCAAACAGTTTCCTTGAAAGGCAATGGCTCAGATGTGTTTTTAATTTTGAAATTTCCATATCAAATAGAAAAAGACACCTTGGTAGATTTTGTGGAGTTTGTGCCACATCGCAGAAAGCTGGTGCACCATGTGAATGGGCACTTAATTAGTTATGATGGGACGCGGCGTTTTAATTATATGAGTGGCGATTGTGTAAACGAAGAGACAAAAATCAAAATAATGGATGTTTATTCACGGTTCCACATTCCTTACACAGATCATTTACAGCCAAACTTCCCCACATTAACACCAAATACTGTTTATTATTTGCCTGGATATGTGCCGCCGGTATATCCTAAATCGGTTGGTGGTTATCGGCTTAAAAAGCATGGTTTGTTTTTACTCAACAACATTCATTACGGACCAAGCAATTTAGATTTAAATGATAGTTCATATTTAAATGTTTTTTACCGCAAGGCCCCAATAGAGCGGCCAGTTAGAGAAACACAAATGGGCACATTTGGTATTTCAAAAATTGAACCCGATTTTATTATTCCGCCTAACGTTATAAAAACGTTTACAACGCAAACAATTTTACCTTATAATATCAGTATGTTATCGGTAAACCCACACATGCATTTGATTGGAAAAACATTTTGGGCCTTTGCTTTAAAGCCAAATGGTGATACCATTCCGATTATAAAAATTAATAAGTGGGATTTTAGGTGGCAGTATTATTACACATTTAAACACCCCCTGGTGTTAGAAAAAGGATACACAATTAAGGTCTTTGGCACATTTGATAATACCTCAAAAAACGTGAACAATCCTTTTTTCCCGCCGCAAACCATTACTCAGGGTAATGGAGTAGAAAGCATGAAAACCACCGAAGAAATGTTTCAGTTTATTTTCACGTACATGCCATATAAAATTGGCGACGAGAAGATTGATCTAGCTCGAAATTCAATAAGCGCTAAGCAGTAAAATTTATTTTTTTGTGCTTCTGCCTTTGGCTACTGCGGCGGCTGTCCAAGGATCATCGGGCCACGCGTGTTTGGGATAACGTCGTTGTAATTCTTTTTTTACCTCAAAATACAAATTGCCCCAAAAACTTTTTAAATCCGACGTTATTTGAACAGGTTTATATCCCGGCGACAACAAATGCAATACCATTGGTGTTTTACCATTGTTTACCTTTGGCGTGTCGCTTAATCCAAACACTTCCTGTAACCGAACTGATAATACCGGGCTAGCGCCATTTGGAAAATACATAATGGGGATTTTTGAACCACTTGGTACTTCCATTTTTTCGGGCGCCAATTCGTTTAGCAATTTTTGTTGATCCCAGTTTAAGGAATGAAAAAATGCTTCACTCAGGTTTAATTTTTTAAGGTCATCTGTTTTTCGAATATCTTTTAAATAAGGCGCAAGCCATTTCGCGTTGTTTTTTAATAGTTCGTCAGTGCTTGCCTTTGGCCATTCATCATTTTGATTCCAAACTAACAAACTCATAATCCGGTTTTGCAGTTGAACCATCTTTTCGTCAAATTGAAGCAATTGTTCCCCTTCCAATTGAATGGCATTAGAAATTGCTTCAGCAATTAGTTCAGCATTAGGGTTGTGAATAGGTTTTGACTGCAATACTAGGCTTCCAATTTTTAATTCTTTGTTGGCCACAATACCGCCTTTACGGGTATCCCAAAGCACCACATCTGTTTCTTTTACGAGGGAGATTAAATCTTTTGGATTTAGCGGAGCGGCTAAGAAAATTTTTCCAAGTCCGTCACGCAGGTCCATATGTGCAACTGCCAACCAAGCTTGATGTGCTAAATCATCTTTGTGACCTGCAGTTGCAATGCGCCCATTGGCCAATTGAAATTGCGCGTTATTGCCGGGGCGTGCCGATGCAATGCGTTCGGGGTAGGCGTATGAAATCAGCAATCCAGTTTCATAAGAATCAAAAACACCATTGTTTTCGGTCACGCGAAGCATTTTTCGATATGAAGCCGAAACTTTTTCAATGCGTTGAAAACGATGTCCTAATGAATTGTTGTTTCTGGCTCTGCGGAGTGCCTCAATGCGCAGATTGATGTCGATGCCTGTTTCTCTTGGCAAAGGATCACGCTCTTCGAGCACAGCGGCAATGTCGCAGGCTAACTGCTTATGGTGAACTTCTTTGGCCATTAATAACATGTGTGCAATTCTTGGGTGGCACGCCAATTGGTGTAGCAGTTTGCCGTGAACCGTTATGTGGTTATTTTCAAGGGCGTTAATTTGTTGAAGCGTTTCTGTGGCTTGCAAGACGGCTGATTTTGGCGGTGGATTTAACCATGTCATATTTTGGATGTCGCTGACGCCCCACTGCGCCATATCCAGAACCAAATCACAAAGGTCGGCCTCTAAAATTTCGGGAACACGGTGTTCTAATAATCTTTCGTGCGTGGCTTTGCTCCACATGCGATAACAGGTGCCGCTGCTTAATCGTCCGGCGCGCCCTGCTCGTTGGTCGGCCGAATCTTTCGACACACGAATGGTTTCAAGTCGCGAAAGACCTGATTTGATATCGAAGCGGGAGGTTCTGGTAAATCCTGAAT
>JBAXXZ010000329.1:0-3417 GCA_037127575.1 Bacteroidota bacterium
TTGCTTTTGATTTCGATAATTCAATTAAGTCCTTTGATTGGCCTAAAATTAGGGCGTTTTTTTTGGAATGACTCCAACCTTGAATCTGTTTTTCACGTCGAAATGCATCATCGATTCGTGAAAATTTTTCATAATATACCAATTCCACAGGTAGTCTTTTTTTGGTGTGATTAGCGCCAAGCCCTGCGTTATGTTGATTTACTCTATTATCCAAATCAATTGTACTACCTGTATAAAAGCTGCCATCGCTGCATCTTAATATATACAAATAACCAATCATTTTTTTGAGTTTATTAAAAATAAAAAAATATTTTGACTTCTTATCTTTTGCTTTTTTAAAGTGCGCCTCCTTTTAGTATTTCATTACAGAGTGTGCCTTCGACTCTCGATTGTTATCGGGAAAGGCACCGAAAAATAGTTCGATTTTGAGTGTGCCTTCGACAGGCTCAGGCACCGAAAAATCCCGGTAGTCATGAAGTATTTCGGGATCGAAGCCAGCGATACGAAAACTGTGCCAATTTGCAATGTGCCTTCGACTCCCGAAAGCTTTCGGGACAGGCACCGTGAAGTATATCGATAAGCCCGGTGGTCCCGAAGTATTTCGGGATCGAAGCCAGCGATCTGAAGTAGTTTACCTTCCTTGTGCCAAGTTGCATTGTGCCTTCGACTCCCGAAAGCTTTCGGGACAGGCACCGGGAAGTATATCGATAAGCCCGGTGGTCCTGAAGTATTTCGGGATCGAAGCCAGCGATACGGAAACTATACCAATTTGCAATGTGCCTTCGACTCCCGAAAGCTTTCGGGACAGTCACCGAGAAGTATATCGATAAGCCCGGTGGCTGAGCTTGTTAAGAAGCCCGGTGGTCCCGAAGTATTTCGGGATCGAAGCCAGGGATGTAAATGGGTTTCTGCACGCCAAACCATTTTAATGAGTAATTACCGACGCTATATGATATTCATCAAATACGGCTAAATATTGAAAAATAAAAAAATCTAACGCACTTATTTTACTTACTTTTGCTTACAGTTTTTATCAATTCTTTATAAAACTGTATGCCACAAACTACCAAATATATTTTTGTTACCGGAGGGGTAACATCGTCACTCGGAAAAGGCATCATCGCCGCATCATTAGCCAAATTACTTCAAGCCAGGGGATTTACTGTAACGATTCAAAAATTTGACCCGTATATCAATGTCGATCCGGGCACCCTTAATCCCTACGAACATGGCGAGTGTTATGTTACCGACGATGGGGCTGAAACAGATTTAGATTTAGGGCACTATGAGCGATTTTTGAATGTGCGCACTTCGCAGGCCAATAACGTTACCACCGGCCGTATATACCAATCGGTAATTGAAAAGGAGCGCAAGGGCGATTTTTTAGGTAAAACAGTTCAGGTGATTCCACATATTACTGATGAGATTAAAAACCGCATCAAATTATTGGGTAAAACCGGTCAATACGAATTTGTAATCACCGAAATTGGTGGTACTGTAGGTGATATCGAATCATTGCCATACATTGAGTCGGTTCGTCAGTTAAAATGGGAATTGGGACAAAACTGCGCCGTGGTGCATTTAACCCTGTTACCATATTTAGCAACCTCAGGTGAATTAAAAACAAAACCCACACAACACTCGGTGAAATTACTGTTGGAATATGGTGTTCAACCTGATGTGTTGGTTTGTCGCTCCGAGCATCCTATCAATAAGGAAATACGTAAAAAAATTGCCCTCTTTTGTAATGTGTCGCCTGAGGCGGTGATTGAAGCTTTAGATGCCTCAACCATATACGAAGTACCATTGTTAATGGAACAAGAACACCTTGATGAAATTGTGCTAAAAAAATTAAATGTCACAAAAGAATCAACACTGCATTTGGATAAGTGGAAGAACTTTTTGGAAAAGTTTCACCACCCTGCACATGAAGTCACCATTGGCCTTATTGGTAAATATGTTGAATTAAAAGAATCTTATAAATCCATCGCAGAGGCCTTTATTCACGCAGGTGCGGTAAATGATTGCAGTGTGAAGGTAGATTGGATTCACAGTGAAAGTTTAAATGAAGAAAACATTGCACAAAAATTGGGTTATTTAGATGCCATACTGGTTGCCCCGGGCTTTGGAAACCGTGGTATTGAAGGAAAAATTGCCGCCATTAAATACAGTCGTGAAAATAAGATTCCTTTTTTAGGCATTTGTTTAGGCATGCAATGTGCCGTAATTGAATTTGCAAGAAATATACTTGGCTTAAAAGATGCACACAGCCGCGAAATGAATCCTGCCACCAACAGTCCGGTGATTGATTTATTAGAAGCACAAAAAAATATTTCGCATATGGGTGGCACCATGCGATTGGGCTCATACCCTTGTCACATTGAAGAGGGCACCTTAGCGCATAGTGTTTATGGTAAAACTGATATAAATGAAAGACATCGCCACCGTTATGAATTTAATAACGAATACACCAAAGATTTTGTGAATGCAGGCATGGTGATATCGGGTGTAAATCCTGCAGCCGGTTTGGCTGAAATTGTTGAATTGCCTTCACATCCATTTTTTATTGGGGTGCAGTTTCATCCCGAATACAAAAGTACTGTTGAGAATCCGCATCCATTGTTTGTGGGCTTTATAAAAGCGGCACTAGCAAAATCTTCAGCAAAATGACGCTTGAGGAAATAGGTTATTTTAGTAAAACACACGGTATTAAAGGCGCTTTGGTGTTAAAGCAGCAAGTGGATTTTGATTGGGAGGCACTGAAGGTATTATTTGTTGATCAAGCGGGTAATAAGGCCCCCTATTTTATTTCGAATATTAGCAAAGCGAATCAGGGATTTATTGTTGAATTAGAAGATTTAAACCAAGTTGAAAAAGCAGCTTTGTTGTTAGGAAAAGCGGTGTTTGTGAACGAAGACATGCTTTTAGAAATGGAAGTAGAAGCAAATTGGATCGACTATGAAGTAATAGATGAACGTCACGGCGATTTAGGTAAGGTAAGGGCCGAAAGCGACAATGGGCAGCAAACCATTATAGAATTGGACTTCCAAGGCCGATTGGTATTATTGCCTTTGGTGGAGGATTTCATTGTGAAAATTGACGAAGAGAATAGGCGGATTTATTATAAAGCGCCGGAAGGCTTGATAGACTTATATTTGCGGGATGACGAAGAAAACTAAAAAAAATATTTCTCATAAATAAAAATTACTTAAATTTGCCCTTCGTTTATTGGAAAAAGCTAAAATTCAGAAGGATTAACTTTACAATAGATAAAAAACAAATTGGTTAGGTGGACTTCAAATGTCTTGAGGACATTTGAGAGAGAATGAGCGAGAGCCATCCACCTAACATAGATTGAGAGTAAATTGGTTAGGTGGACTTCAAATGTCTTGAGGACATTTGAGAGAGAATGAGCGA
>JBAXXZ010000330.1:0-3411 GCA_037127575.1 Bacteroidota bacterium
CCCTTCAGTTTTTTTAATATGTTTTCGTCAACCCCCCCTATTTTGGTTTTTTCGCCTGCCTACAGCGGTAGAACCGGAGCTCCAAAGGACACGCTTTTAAATGTAAAAGAAGTGCCTGAGGTGGTGATTAACGTGGTAAACTATAACATGGTTCAACAAACCAGTTTAAGCAGCAGTCCTTTTCCAAAAGGTGTGAATGAGTTCATTAAATCGGGCTTCACGCATATTCCTTCTGAAGATATCAGACCTTTTCGTGTAAAGGAAAGTCCGGTTCAAATTGAATGCAAAGTAATTGAAGTAAAAGAGCTCGGAAAACAAGGTGGGGCAGGCAATTTGGTGATTTGTGAGGTGATTAAATTTCACATAAGTGAATCTGTGCTCAACGAAAACAATCAAATTGACACCCATAAAATTGATTTGGTGGCCCGCATGGGCGATAATTGGTATTGCCGAGCCAACGGTGAGGCCTTATTTGAAGTACAAAAACCCATTACCAGCATAGGCATTGGCTATGATGCCATTCCAGATTCTATAAAACATAGCAAGATATTAAGCGGAAATAACTTAGGTTTGCTGGGCAGTGTTGAACAATTACCAAGTGCAGAAGAAATTGCCTCCTTCAAAACAAACCTAAAAAGTTTCAGCAATATTGAAGAGCAACACCTGTATGCGCAAACACTTTTAGAAGCCAACCATGTAAAAGAAGCTTGGATGGTGTTACTTTAATTTAATAAAAGGGTTTCTTGTGAATTGATTAAATTGTATAAATTAGAAGCTATTATTTGTAATTAATAAAATCAATATATCATGGAAGTAACAGGAACACTAAAGGTAAAATTCGATACGCAAAAAGTGAGCGATCGTTTTCAAAAAAGAGAATTTATATTAACAACGGAGGCCAATACGCCATATCCACAGCATGTTAGTTTTCAAGTCACACAAGATAAATGTAGCATGTTGGATCAATTTGCAGAAGGCGATGACATTAAAATTCAATTTAATTTACGTGGCAGAGAATGGAATGGACCGCAAGGTGTAAAATATTTTAATACCCTTGAAGCATGGCGCATTGAACGCATGGCAGCCGGTTCTGCACCAAGCGCTGCAACGCCTTCAAACAACCAAACAGCAGCAGCCGGTGCTACCCCACCACCGGTTTTTAGTTCTAACATTAACGACAACGACGATTTACCATTCTAACAAACTGAATCAAGAGGCAAGAAAAAAAAGTAATAGGCACGGCCTTGCTTTCAATTATCTTGCCTCTTGTACTCTCTATTTTCGTTAACGATAAAGCATGCTTAAAAAATCATCAGTCCTTTTAATTTATACAGGCGGCACCATAGGCATGATGCAAGATGCCCGCAGTGGTGAATTAAAACCATTTGATTTTAAATCGCTAACCAAACAAATTCCTGAACTAAATAAATTTGATATTAATTTAAGTGCCATTGCATTTGAAGAGCCTATTGATTCATCAAACATGAATCCAAAAATTTGGATTGAATTGGTTCAAATTATTGAAAAAAATTACAAAAAACATGATGGTTTTGTTATCCTGCATGGCAGTGATACCATGAGTTACACGGCCTCTGCCTTAAGTTTTATGCTTGAAAATTTGACCAAACCTGTTGTGTTAACAGGTTCTCAATTACCAATAGGCATTATTCGAACCGACGGAAAAGAGAATTTAATCACGGCCATCGAAATAGCCGGTGCAAAACACAAAGGCCAATCCATTATTCGCGAAGTATGTATTTATTTTGAATACAAATTATATAGAGGCAACAGAACTTTTAAATACAACTCTGCCCACTTCGATGCATTTAAATCGCCTAATTACCCCGCATTAGCCGAAGCTGGTGTAAATATCCATTACGATAAAAACGCGCTCTTAAAACCCGGCAAAAAGCCTTTAATTACCCATACGCGGATTGATAACGACATCACGGTTTTAAAACTATTTCCCGGCATCAGTAAAAAAATAACTTCTGCCATTTTAAATACACCTGGCATAAAAGCTGTGATACTTGAAACATTTGGGGCCGGCAACGCCAGTACCGATGCCTGGTTTACCGACGAATTAAAAAAGGCCATTGCAAAAGGCATTATTATTTTAAACATCACGCAATGTGCCGAAGGTTCTGTTATTCAAGGTATGTATGAAACCAGTGCACACCTTAAAAAAATTGGTGTGGTTAGCGGTGCCGATTTAACTTTTGAAAGCGCGGTTACCAAACTCATGTTTCTACTCGGACAAAAACTAAGTCATAAAAAAACAACCGCTTTACTTCAAAAAAATTTGAGAGGCGAATTAAGCAATTAAACATGAAAGCTTGTAAAAATATATTAGAAACCATTGGCAATACACCATTGGTAAGATTAAACCGCATTACAAAGGAATTACCTTGTGAAGTGTATGCCAAAGTTGAAACCTTTAATCCCGGTAATTCAATCAAAGACCGCATGGCCATTAAAATGATTGAAGATGCCGAAAAAGATGGTCGCCTTAAACCGGGTGGTACCATTATTGAAGGCACCAGCGGCAACACAGGCATGGGTTTAGCCATTGGCGCGGTGATAAAAGGATACAAATGTATTTTTACTACCACTGATAAACAAAGTAAAGAAAAAGTAGATGCCTTACGCGCTTTTGGTGCCAATGTAATTGTTTGTCCTACAGATGTTGAACCCGAAGACCCTCGCTCGTATTATTCTGTATCCTCACGTTTAGTGAGTGAAATTCCGAATGCCTGGAAACCCAACCAATACGATAATTTGAGCAATTCATTGGCACATTACGAATCAACCGGACCGGAAATTTGGGAACAAACCGAAGGTAAGATTACACACTTGGTGGTTGGTGTTGGCACCGGCGGTACCATTTGCGGCACCGGTAAATATTTGAAAGAAAAAAATCCGAACATTAAAATATTAGGCATTGATACTTACGGCTCGGTATTTAAAAAATACAAAGAGACAGGCATCTTCGATAAAAACGAAATTTATCCATACATCACCGAAGGTATTGGTGAAGATTTTTTACCGGCCAATGTTGATTTTAGCATCATCGATCATTTTGAAAAAGTAACCGATAAGGATGCTGCGGTAATGACCCGTCGTATTCCGCGTGAAGAAGCCATTTTTGCAGGTAATAGCGCAGGATCGGCCGTGGCAGGCATACTTCAAATGAAAAACATGTTTAAAAAAGGTGATATGGTGGTGGTAATTTTTCATGATCATGGTACCCGTTATTTGGGTAAAATGTTTAATGAAGATTGGATGCGCGATCGTAATTTTATTGAACCAAGTAAACCAAAAGCAATTGATTTAGTCGCCAATCATAAAAATCAAAAATTACTCACTGTAGATGCACACAGTAGTATTAACGATGCGCTGCTCTTATTAAAC
>JBAXXZ010000331.1:0-3399 GCA_037127575.1 Bacteroidota bacterium
GTATATAAAAGCACAATCGGCAGCGGCCTGCCTAAATTTTGACGGCGTGAATGATTATGTGGATATAAGTAATAACAATGGGGTTTTTAATGTGTCGGCGGCTCATAATAAAACAGCACAAGTTTGGTATAAAAGCCTTAATAGCAGTGGCAATGCAGTAAGGATATTTTCTACCGGATCGGCCAATTGGACAAGTGGATTTTGGTTAGGTTTTGCTCCCGGCTCAAATTTTTTAATGGTTGAAATGAGTGACGGGGTTGGAACCGGTCAAGTTATCAATGCCACTGTAACGAGCAGGGGTGATAATAATTGGCACCATGCCACCGCAGTAATGAATGGTTCTTTAGCTTCATTTTACCAAGATGGCGTTTTGCAAGGCACCATTAATATATCGGGCGAAGCTGCCATGCCTTCGTCAGGTGCTATACATATTGGAAATTCATACAATAATGAATCAGGTTCTTATTTTACAGGCAGTGTTGATGAATTGAGAATTTGGGACAGAGCCCTTTGTAGCACTGAAATCATGAATACAAAAGATTGTGAATTAAGCGGTAATGAATTTGGCTTGGTGGCCTATTATCAATTTAACCAAGGTGTTTTTAATGCAAATAATTCTGCTGTTGCCTCCTTAAATGGCTCTGTAACGGTTGTTAACACAGGCACTTTAACTAATTTCGGTTTAAGTGGTTTAACGTCTAACTGGACTCAACCGAGCGCTGTTTTAACCGGTAATACATGTAGTTTAACTTCTACCTTTAGTATAAGTGTTGCTTCAAGCGCTATCTGTTACGGTCAATATGCAATATTAACAAGTTCAGGTGCTATTACATACACTTGGTATCCGGGTGTTTTAACAGGCAATTCAAACACTATAATTCCTACGGCATCAATCGTCTATACTGTTTACGGTTTAAATAGTGGAGGATGTTTAGGGATAGGTAATTTTAGTCTTAATGTTTATAATAATACCACATTAAGTGTTACACCTTCCAGCACTTTAATTTGCCCTGGCCAATCTGCTACCCTAATCGCTTCAGGTTCATCATCAGGAAATTATTACTGGACGCCAAATGGACAACAGACAGCCCAAATTGTTGTAAGTCCTACTGTATTGTCTGTTTATACAGTTTCATCACAAATTGGCGGTTGCTCTGCTTATGGCACGGTTGCAATAAATATTAGTACAGTTTCGGTTGTTTTGTCTGGAAATACGGTAATATGTGTTGGAAAATCTACAACCATAACAGCATCCGGAGCCAATACCTATACTTGGTTGCCGAGTACTATTCTCAATAATGTTGCAGTTTTAAATCCAAGTATTTCTACAATTTATACTGTCAATGGCACTAATTCACAAGGATGTATAGCTAATCAAACAATTAATATAAGGGTTAATCCCAATCCTACCTTAAATGTTGCATCCAATAACATTGATATTTGTAAAGGCAATTCAACAATTCTTAATGCTAGCGGGGCTAATAATTATTCTTGGTCGCCGGTAGTTTCAACTAGTAATTCTGTTTTAGTCAATCCAACACAAACTACAACTTATAATGTAATTGGTACTAATACCAATAACTGCAGCAGCGCAGCCAGTATTGTCATAAATGTAAATACCTGCATAGGAATGGGTTTATATAGAGGTTTTGACGATTTAAAAGTGTATCCAAATCCATTTATTCATATTTTAAAAGTTGAAGGACTAATAGTTACGGTGCATAAAACAATAGAAATAAGCAACTTAATGGGTGAAATAGTTTATTCAAAATTGATTGAAATTCAAGAATCAGAATTCGATTTAAGTTCTTTGTCTAAGGGTATTTATATTGTGACTATAAGCACGAAGGAACATTCATTCAAAACCCATATCTTAAAAGAATAGTAGTTAATTTCAATATTTCGTTATTCATTGGTTCATTTAGCCAATTCGGCTACCGAAATTCAAAAAATTAGTCTTATTTTCAAGGTTTTTTACATATTACAATAAGTGTCAAAACCGCCTAAAATAAGTGTTTGTATTCCTGTTTATAATGGGGCTGAGTTTCTAAATTTGGCCATTGATTCGGTGTTAAAACAAACTGAGCAAGATTTTGAAATTATTTTGGTTGATAACCAGTCAACCGACAACACAGTTGCCCTGATCAAAGCTTACACTGACCCAAGGATTAAATTATTCATCAACGATAGCAACATTGGTATGATTCCAAACTGGAACAAGGCCCTAACTTACGCTACAGGAACTTATATCAAAATTCTCCCTGCCGACGACCTACTGTATCCTCAATGTTTGGCGCTTCAGTCTTCAGTATTGGAAAAAGACCAAGACAAAAAAGTGGCTTTGGTTTGTTCGTCGCGTCACATCATTAACGATGCAGGCAAAGTTTTATTCACCCGAAAATTTGCTTTAAGTGCGCGAGAATTAAGCAATACCAAGGCTTTTAATACAGTGATTCGTGCCGGTGGTAACATTGTTGGTGAAGGCGGTGCAGTAATGTTTCGCCGCGAAATACTTGAAAAAACCGGCCCTTTTAATTCCGATATTTTTTATTTATTGGATCTCGACCAATGGTTCAAAATTCTTTTGCATGGCCACTTGTATGTGCTTCCTGAAGTACTTTCAGCATTTAGGGTGTCTTCAAGCTCTGCAAGCGTTTTGGTGGCCAATAAGCAAAAAGATGATTATTTTGCCTTTATCCGCAAAATCTATCATGCCAAAGAATATCAATTATCTTGGTTCAGTTATGAAGTTGGCTTGATAAAAACCTATATTTTTACACAAATTAAAAAGCTTATATATAAGTTTGTTGTTTAGTCGCTGCTCCAATGAATAAAAAAATTACCATCATCGTTCCCATTTATAATTCATCGGCTTTTATGCAAAATTTGCTGGATGCCATTGATGAACAAAAAAAATTATCAAATTGGAATTTGGAATTAATTTTAGTTGATGACGGCAGTCGCGATAACAGCTACAAGAAAATTGTTGAATTGGCTGCTGTTTACCCTTATATCAAAGGCATTAAATTGGCAAGAAATTTTGGACATCAAATTGCTGTTAAAACGGGCTTAGCCCATTCAACTGGCGATTATGTGGCCATTATCGACGATGATTTACAAGATCCGCCTTCACTATTACCGGGCTTTTTTGAGCACCTCGACAAGGGTTATGATGTGGCCTACGGTGTTCGAAAAAAACGCAAAGAATCCTTCATCAAACGTTTCAGTTACAATAGTTTTTACCGCATCCTCAAACAATTAAGCGATACAGATATTCCTTTGGATAGCGGCGATTTTTGTGTGATGAAGAAGCAGGTTGTAGACAACATGCTGAAACTGCAAGAAAAAAATCCTTTTTTAAGAGGCATTCGCGCATGGGTTGGCTTTAAACAAATTGGG
>JBAXXZ010000332.1:0-3390 GCA_037127575.1 Bacteroidota bacterium
TGTGTATACTTAGCGAACCATTGCCTGTAATAATTACTTACAGAGAATGTAATTTCGAAATCATCGAATAAACTGAAAAAATAGCAATAAAAAAACCCCACCATCCTTATAAAATTAGGATTGGTGAGGTTTTTATTGATTAGATTCTTATTAGTCTTATACTTCTTCGCCAACTTCTTGTTTGCTGGCCATTAAGCGTTCGTATTCTTCTTTGCTGCCAACCACTAATTTTTCGTATTGACGTAAACCGGTACCTGCTGGAATTAAATGTCCAACAATTACGTTTTCTTTTAAACCTAACAATGTATCTACTTTTCCGTTTACAGCGGCTTCGTTTAACACCTTGGTTGTTTCCTGGAAAGAGGCTGCAGAAATCCAACTATTGGTTTGTAAAGAGGCGCGTGTAATACCTTGTAAAATAGGATTAGCAGTAGCAGGAACAGCATCACGGGCTTCAATTAACTTCTTGTCTTTACGTCTTAGAACAGAGTTCTCGTCACGTAATTTACGAGCAGTAATAATTTGACCACGTTTTACTTCACCACTGTCGCCAGTTTCAATCACTACTTTTTTACCAAAAATAGTGTCGTTTTCCGACATAAAATCAGCTTTGTTAATCAATTGTTGTTCTAAGAACATGGTGTCACCCGGATCAACAATTTCAACCTTACGCATCATTTGACGAACAATGGTTTCGAAGTGTTTATCGTTTAATTTTTGACCTTGTAAACGGTATACTTCTTGAATTTCGTTCACCAAATATTCTTGTACTGCAGTAGGGCCTTTAATCGCTAAAATATCACCAGGGCTAATGGCGCCATCTGATAAAGCATCACCGGCTTTCACGAAATCGTTTTCCTGAACCAAAATATGTTTACTTAAGTTCACTAAATAACGACGTTGTTCGCCTGTTTTTGCCTCAACGACTACCTCGCGGTTACCACGTTTAATTTTTCCGAAAGAAACGATACCGTCAATCTCACTTACTACAGCAGGATTGCTTGGATTACGTGCTTCGAATAACTCAGTTACGCGTGGTAAACCACCGGTGATATCACCTGTTTTACCTGTAATGCGTGGAATCTTAACCAAAATTTGACCCGGTTCAATTTTTGCACCTTCAGCAATAATGATGTGGGCACTTACCGGAATATTATAAGATTTTAAAGATTCACCTTTTTTATCAATGATACGAATTAATGGACTCATGGTTTTATCGCGACTTTCGATAATTACTTTTTCGCGGAAACCTGTTTGTTCATCACTTTCTTCACGGAAGGTGACATTTTCTTTAATGTGTTCGAATTCAACTGTACCACCAAATTCTGATACAATAACAGCGTTATATGGATCCCAATCACATACTAAATCACCTTTTTTCACTTTAGCACCTGGTTTAACGTACAAGTTAGAACCGTAAGGAACGTTACCTGTGGTTAATGTAATGCCAGTATTGTGATCAGTAATGCGCATTTCAGTAGAACGACCAATTACAATGTTTACTTTGCTGCCTTCTGCGTTTACACGCTCAACTGTGCGTAATTCATCGATTTCTAAAATACCATCATATTTTGCCACTAAACTGCTTGATGCAGCGGTGTTACTTGCTGTACCACCCACGTGGAATGTACGCAATGTTAACTGTGTACCCGGCTCACCAATTGATTGTGCTGCAATTACACCAACTGCTTCACCTAACTGAACAATGCGTCCGTTAGCCAAGTTGCGGCCATAACATTTAGCGCAAACGCCTGAACGACTTTCGCAGGTTAATACCGAACGAATGTCAATTGTTTCGATAGGAGATTTGTCGACAATGGCGGCGATATCTTCAGTAATCACATCACCACCGCCAAGAATTAATTCGCCTGTTGTTGGATGGAATACATCAGAAACAGCGGTACGACCTAAAATTCTATCGTATAAAGTTTCAACTACATCATCGTTATTTTTTAAAGCTGTCATGCTTAAACCACGAAGGGTGCCGCAATCAGATTCATTTATGATAACATCTTGTGCAACGTCAACCAAACGACGGGTTAGGTAACCTGCATCGGCTGTTTTAAGGGCCGTATCGGCCAAACCTTTACGAGCACCGTGGGTTGAAATAAAGTATTCTAAAATGGATAAACCTTCGCGGAAATTCGATAATACAGGATTCTCGATAATTGAGGTTGTGGTATCACCTGCTTTTTGAGGTTTTGCCATCAAACCACGCATACCGCTCAACTGCTTAATTTGTTCCTTACTACCACGTGCACCCGAATCCAACATCATAAATACCGGATTAAAGCCTTGGCGGTCGTTGCTCAAGGTATCCAACACCTTCTTAGTTACTTTCGAGTTGGTGTGTGTCCAGATATCAATAATTTGGTTGTAACGCTCGTTGTTGGTAATGAAACCCATGTTGTAGTTGCTGATTACTTCATCAACCAATAATTGGGATTCATCAATGATTTTCATTTTTTCCGGTGGTGTTTGTATGTCACCCAAGTTAAACGATAAACCACCTTTAAAGGCTGTGCGGAAACCTAGTTCTTTAATATCATCCAAAAACTTGGCTGTTTTAGCCATACCTGTTTTCTTCACTACCATACCAATGATATCACGAAGTGATTTCTTGGTCAATAATTCATTGATATAACCTACCTCATGTGGCACAACGATGTTAAATAACACGCGGCCGGCTGTTGTCTCAATTAATTTATTTACCAATTTATCGCCATCTAATGCATTGGTGATTCTTATCTTGATTTGAGCATGTAAATCAACGCTCTTTTCATTTACGGCAATAACAACCTCTTCAGCGCTATAGAAAATTTTACCTTCGCCTTTAACAACGTCGTTTGGTAAATTCTTTTTTGATTTGGTTAAGTAATATAAACCAAGCACCATATCCTGAGAAGGTACGGCAACCGGCGCACCGTTAGAAGGATTTAAAATGTTATGCGATGCCAACATTAAAATTTGCGCTTCTAGAATCGCTGCATTTCCTAATGGAACGTGCACAGCCATTTGATCACCGTCGAAATCGGCATTAAAGGCAGTACAAACCAATGGATGTAATTGAATGGCTTTACCTTCAATTAATTTTGGTTGGAAAGCTTGAATACCCAATCTGTGTAAGGTTGGGGCGCGGTTTAAAAGAACAGGATGCCCTTTTAATGCGTTTTCCAAAATATCCCAAACTATTGGTTCTTTTTTATCAACTATTTTCTTTGCAGATTTTACCGTTTTAACAATACCACGTTCAATCATTTTGCGAATGATAAATGGCTTGAATAATTCGGCTGCCATTTCTTTTGGCAATCCGCATTCGTGTAATTTTAATTCAGGTCCTACAACAATTACCGAACGTGCCGAATAATCCACACGTTTACCCAATAAGTT
>JBAXXZ010000333.1:0-3365 GCA_037127575.1 Bacteroidota bacterium
CAACACACCGTGCTGTCATAAATAAAATCATCCGGAAAAACATCAATTAGTTTCACCACAAAATCGGCATCTGTACTTGATAAACTTACTTTTAAATTGGCCAACAATTCACCCCCCAAACAAAGGTCTTCATTTAACGTCCCTGTTTCAAATACCAACACATCGGGCCGGCGTGCGGCAAAGCGCTGGTCATCATCCATGTATTCGCGTGTGCGACCCATGTGCACATCTTCGGTATATGGCACCGGTTTAGCAGGATCGCTGGTATAAGCACTCATCGATTTTTGTTCACTTGGTGCCTGCCAACTTAATTTTTGTCCCGCCTCCAAATACAAATTTTTCATCACCAAGCCTTTTGGTGGCCATGCATCAAAATCTTTCCAAGTATTTTCACCACTGAAAAATATTTTCGCCGCAGGCATTGTATTCACCGCGCCCTTGCCTTTTAAATAATAATTAAAAAATACGGTCTCAATATTTTTTTGATAATACAGCGCTGTTTTACTGCCAAAACGCACATTGCCCAAATTAGCGCCATCACCACGACTCCAGCCGCCGTGAAACCATGGTCCCATCACCAACTTGGCGCTCGTTGCTGGCGATTGTGCATGAATGGCTTTGTATAAATTCCAAGCACCATAACAATCTTCTGCATCAAAAGCACCACCTACCACCAGCATGGCCGGCTGTATTTTTTTACAAGCCCTTCTGGCATCGCGCGATTGCCACCAGGCATCGTAATTGGGATGGCCCATCAAATCTTGCCAAAACACAATACTGTCCATGTGTTTCGCGAAATTTTTAATTGCACCTTGTTTTAAATAAAAATGGTAATTGTCTTTTTCCGGAAAATCAAATCCCTTGCGACCCATTGTTGTTGGCTGCGGACGCGGTTTGCCAAATCCTGAATAAAAATTAAATCCATCGGCCAAAGCAAAAGCCCCATTGGGGTGAAAATCTTCACCCATAAACCAATCGGTTACCGGGGCTTGCGGACTAACAGCCTTTAAACAAGGGTGATTACACAAAGCCGCCATGGTGGCGTAAAAACCCGGGTACGAAATGCCAAACACCCCCACACTTAAATTATTGTTAGGTGTATTTTTCACCAACCAATCAATGGCATCATAGGTATCACTGGCTTCATCAATGTCTTGATTGTTTTTTTTATTTTCAACAAAAGGACGCACATCCACATAAGTGCCTTCACTCATGTATTTGCCGCGCACATCCTGCATCACCAGAATATAATTTTCCTTCACATAATCGGCCCAATACGAGGCATACAAACGCGACGAAAAACGATTTGTTCCATATGGCGCACAAGAGTAGGGCGTACGCACCATCAAAATGGGGTGTTTTTCACTTTTATCCAAAGGGGCATAAATGCATGTGTAAAGTTTAACACCATCACGCATGCCAATCATCACCTCGGTTTTGCTGTAATTTTGTTTCATATACAAACTGTCGAGGGGCTGCGAAAGCGCTGCAAATTGTAAAACCAAGACCAAAAACAGAAAATAATAACGCATACAAATTTAAATTTTGAATAAGTAAAAATAGCCTTTTTGATTAACATTCAAGGGTTTAAAAGATTGAAATGCGAAGGCATTACGGGCGGGTATTTCCACGTATTTTTAAAGGATAATGAGTGCAGAAAAAAAGAATAAATTTAGGGGTGAAGACATGCCGGGTACAACCAATGTGCAGGCGGAGACAGATATTGAGAAGAACGATGTGGAAGAGCTGATTGATAAACCAAAAGCCAAACGCAAAAACAAAGCCGCTACCGAAGCAGCACCAATCATCGATAAAGATAAATTAACCTTGGCCCAGCGCTGGCAAATGTTCCAGGTATTTAACCAAAACGAAAAAACACAAAAAATTTACGGTCTTCTCTTATTGTTACTCTCCGCTTATTTGGCCATTGCCTTTGTGAGTTATTTTATCAGTTGGGAAGTTGATCAAGACAAAGTACTAAGCGGCGCTGCCAATTTATTTTCTCCCGATGTAAAAGTGCAAAATTGGTTGGGCAAAATTGGGGCCTTGGTGTCGCATTGGTTCATGTACAAAGCTTTTGGCGCCTCTTCATTTATTTTGGTGCCGGTGTTCATGGCCTTTGGTTTGCAAAAATTAATTCAAAAACAATTTATCCATTACACGGCCTTCAACGCCAAATGGTTGTTCCTCATGGTTTGGTCTTCCATGCTGTTATCATTGTGTTTTGAAGACAAATTGTTTTTTGTTGGCGGTGGTTTCGGCTTTTTTGTAAATGCCTACTTGGCCAATTACATCGGTCAAATCGGACTCATCACCCTTTTGGCATTTTCATTCTTAACCTTTTTGGTGTTAAGCATTAATATCAATTTTAAATTACCAAACAAACCAAAGCTTGAAAACGACGAAGCCATAGAAGCCGAACTGGCACCTGCCGCTGAGCCTGAGCCCGACGACAAATCATTCAACGCCGCCTTTAACGAACTGCGCGAATCCCGATTGAGTGCTGAAGAAGAAGCCGCCCTTTTAAATTTTGAAGTCAAAACAAAAACACCTGCCGCCAATACTTTTCGTGAAAAGGCCGAAGAACCTGTTTTGGAAATGAAACCAATACTTGAAAATGAAGTTTTAAGTGAAGCAGAAGAAGCACAACCCGAATTAGAGCTAAGTACCGAAGTGCCTCAAAACACCTCACCAAAGGCCGAGCCCGAACTCGAAATAGCACCAAGCAAAGTTGAGCCTGTGCGTATTGAAGAAGAAAACAAAGCAGCGCAATTGGTGGAGCAATTCGGCGAATACGATCCCACCTTGGATTTGGGCTCTTACCAATTTCCAACTTTCGATTTGCTCAACAATTACGGCAACATTCAAAGCAAAGTAAATCAGGATGAATTAATCGCCAATAAAAACCGCATCCTTAGCACGCTCAAAAATTACGGTATCGAAATCGATAAAATTATGGCCACCGTTGGCCCTACTGTTACCCTTTACGAAATTGTTCCCGCAGCCGGTGTGCGCATCAGCAAAATAAAAAATTTAGAAGACGATATTGCTTTGAGTTTGGCGGCCCTCGGTATCCGCATCATTGCACCCATTCCGGGCAAAGGTACCATTGGTATTGAAGTGCCCAATCAAAATCCTGAAATGGTGCCGATGAAAAATATTTTGGCATCCGAAAAATTTAATAATTCACAATTCGAATTGCCCATTGCTTTGGGTAAAACCATCAGCAACGAAATATTTATTGCCGACCTCGCCAAAATGCCACACTTGCTCATGGCCGGCGCCACGGGCCAAGGTAAATCTGTTGGCTAAAATGCGGTGTTGGTATCGCTGCTTTACAAAAAACACCCGGCCCAAGTAAAGTT
>JBAXXZ010000334.1:0-3363 GCA_037127575.1 Bacteroidota bacterium
ACCAATTTGCATGTCGTCGTTGAATAAAAAAACTTTGCGACTTTTGATGTAATCTGCTTCAGCTTCCACTTCATAACCCATAAAACTGAGTGCTTTTAGATTTTCATCGATGGCCACTTCAGGTTTTACAGAAAAAGGCTTCCCTAATTCTTTTACCATGGTTGGTGGATTTAAGTGGTAAACTAGAGAAGATGTGCCCGAAAAACCTTCTGTACCAAATAATTCTTCATGAAAAAGTTCGCCATTGGCTTGGCGAAAAACGACGTGTCTTTTGGAAGGAATTTTCCCGTGCTTTTGGTATACCGGCATGATATTTTTTTTACAAAGAAGGGCAGGAAATGGCAATAGGTACATGATTAAACTCATTCATTGGGCTTGACATTCGTCATTTAGGCCATAGCTGAACAAAGCCAAAATTTCACCCAATGCTATGATTTTTTGGATGAAAATTTATCCAATCACTTTATAAAGGCCATAAAACACAAAGCCAATGCCAAAACTGGTAAGACCGTACATGGCAAAATCGAAAGATTTGTTGGCAAGAAAGTTAAATGCGGTTATCACAAAACCCACCACTATTAAGATTGCGCCAATTATAATTTTTCCAAACCCATCCTTTCGCAACTGGGTAAAATGAAATTTTCTTGCTTCTTTAATGGCCACCGCAATTATGATAGGATCATCAGACATTTTTTTTAATTCTATTTCGATCAAGTCTTGCGTTTCCCCTTGGTCGAGCAATTCGAGCACCCGAGGATATAATATATCGTATTCAACTTGATTGAAATTTTCCATTCCGTCTAAATATATCGGAATGAAATTAGTTAAAAAATGACATTTGTCACATTTTCAACGCAAGGGACAACATAAAGCGATGTTGCCCGCAAATACATTGCAGGCCCAAATGCAGGTTATTTATGAAGGAATCATTAAGCGGCAGGTTTGAAGAACTTAAATTTTGCCGTTCAAGCTCATCCAGCCACCACCGTTATGCACTTCGGTAAAACCGGAAGCCAATAAGGTAGATTTTGCGCCGGCGCTGCGCATGCCACTGGCACAACAGGTAATAATCACTTGGTCCTTTTTTAACTTTTTCATACCTGAAGAAAGTTCATTTAAAGGAATGTTGACACTCCCTTGAATGTGACCTGATGCATATTCGCCTCTTGTGCGAACATCAATAATTTTTGCGCCATTTTGAAGCAATTGTTTGTAATCTACGCTAGGGCCAAAGCCCAACATGTTTTTTAGAGAATTAATCATTTGTTACTATTTTTTGTTGTTGAAATTTTTTATTGAATCCATAAAAGAAATTGAGCCAAAGTAATCGCGAAATTCTTAAGGTAAGCGGACTAAGTAATATAATGGAAACACTTACAATGAGGGCAAAAGCCAGGGTATCGAAACTGCTAAAGAAATAGAGATAAATCAAGTACCAAATAATGAACCAACCCGAGGTAAGGGCATATGATACATACATGGCACCATAAAAGAAGCTAGGTTCTCTTTCGTATTTGAGCGCACAATTTGAACACTTTTCGTGTAAACTAAACATTTTACCCAATATGTAAGGATTGGCCTCTTTAAACACTTGACCTTGATGGCATCTCGGGCATTTATTTGTGACTGTAGAATAGGTGATATTAGCGAGTTTCATTTTTCTTTTTTATTAGTCCTATGAATAAGTAACCCAAAAAACCAAAATAAGGTACAGCCACCCAAGGATTTGAAGTAATCATGCATGTTCCGCTGCTACATCCTACAAAACTGTAATATAAATAGCCTGCCACTGCTCCAATACCGACGCCTATTAAAGATCTTTTATGTCGGCTTATTAATTGTGTGATCATAGTACAAATTTGCAAAGGATAATGATGTCATTTGGTGATAAATGTTCCATAAACCTATTTTTTATTTTTTTTAAGGTTGGAAGGCTTTTGTAAGAGCTTATTGTTGAAATCCTTTACATGACTTCTGTCATATCCATATTTGAGTTTTATCAAAACATATTGAACCAAGAGTGTGATATTTGATAAAAATTGAATATGAAATCAAACGTAGGCAGCACGGATAAAGTTTTAAGGATTTTGGCCGTTATTTTAATACTCTTTTTGTTCTTCAATCATCTTATTAACGGTACTCTTGCAATCGTATTGATGGTTGTTGGCGGCATTTTTGCGCTTACATCAATTGTTGGATTTTGTCCACTGTATGCTATCTTTGGTATTCAATCAAATAAAATTCCCGATAAATAATTGATTCTGTTCATTTATGTCATCAAAGCAAAAAGTAATTGAAAAAACAAAGTGTTTTCACTGTGGTGATGATTGCCATGAAGAAACCATACAAATTGAAGAAAAAGCGTTTTGTTGTGATGGCTGCAAAATGGTTTACGAAATACTAAATCAAAATAATTTATGTGAATATTACGACATCACTAAAAGCCCCGGCTTAAACCAAAAGTTAAAAGTTCGTCCCGGAAAATTTGCATTCTTGGAAAACGATTTGGTTCAGCAAAAATTAATTCACTTTGCCGAGGGAGATCACAAACATGTAACTTTTTACTTACCACAAATGCATTGCAGCAGTTGCATTTGGTTGATTGAGCATTTACCAAAACTCAACAAAGGTGTGATTCATGCAACAGTTAACTTTTTGAAAAAGGAAGCCACCCTTGTTTACAATGCCAAATTAATTCATTTACAGCAAGTGGCAGAATTGCTTACCAGTATAGGTTATGAGCCACATATCAGCCTAAATGACATTTCAAGTAATAAAATTAAAAAATACGACAAGACAAGGATATACAAAATAGGAATTGCAGGTTTTTGTTTTGGCAATATTATGTTATTGAGTTTTCCTGAATACTTTTCGTCGGGAAATATTGAAGAGCAACAATTGAAAACGCTTTTTAGTTTTTTAAATCTTGGTCTTTCGCTGCCTGTTTTCTTTTACTGCGCCTCTGAATTTTTCACATCTGCCTTCAAAAGTTTAAGACAAAAATTTCTGAATATTGATGCACCTATTGCCCTTGCCGTATTAATGGCTTTTGGCAGAAGTATTTATGAAATTTGCTCATTCAGCGGCCCAGGTTATTTGGATTCAATGTCGGGTATTGTGTTTTTTATGTTGGTGGGTCGCTTTTTTCAGGACAAAACCTACCAAAGCATTTCTTTTGATAGAGATTACAAATCATATTTCCCGCTTGGTGTAACTGTAATTGATGCTGACGGCATAGAACAACAGATATCAGTTTCCGAGATCAAGAAAGGCGATCGTATAAAAATACATAGCCAAGAAATTATTCCGGCCGACGGTATTTTATTTTTGGGTAAAGCGAATATTGACTATAGTTTTGTTACT
>JBAXXZ010000335.1:0-3363 GCA_037127575.1 Bacteroidota bacterium
GAGTTAAAACAAAGCACTTAGTCCAAAATGAATTTTCCCACTTCGGGCATCAAATCCATTACCCAATTGATTTCCCAAAGCATACGAAATACTTAAAATACCGGCCTTGGTTTCAAAACTTATGCCTGCACCAACACTCATGGGGGTATCGTTGTTGTATTTGTGGTTACTGAGATTTTCATACCAAGCCCCATCGCTAAACACAAAAATGTTTGAGTTCTTTGAATACAAAAAACGGTATTCCAATGTTGAAATCACATACGAACTGGTGAAAATACTTTCTTCATCAAAGCCCCTCAGCGTTTTTAATCCCCCAATTCTAAATAATTCATTTTTATAGATGCTGTTATTGCCAAACACAGAAGCGCCTTGCAAGGCCAGTTTTAGCACATTGTTCTTTAATAGATGGATGTAATAGCTGATATGTCCTTCCATTTGGTATTGGGCCGAGTTCAGCACAATTTGATCATAGGCAAGTGGATTAATTTTTGGATTTTTTTTGATGTGACGATTGCCGGCTTGCCAACTTACATTTACACTGATTCCTTTTTTGGGATTAAAGCGGTAATCCAATTGTTCGTAGAATAATCCCAAACCATAAGCCTGTGTGATTACATCGGCATAATCGGGTAGGGTGCTAATAAATTCGTAACCATTGGTTGAAATTAAATTGCCATTGCGCTGCTTGTAAAATAATTTGAAATAATTTAATCCGTGAAAATAATACTGTATGGCCACATTGCTATTAATATCAATAAAAGTGCTGTCGCGGCGGTATATTTTTAAATTGTAATCAATGCCTAAAGGACTCTTAAATATAAAGGGGTAGGTGATGCGTCCGTTAAAGTCTTGTGTTTGAGATTTTAGTCGCCTCCATTCTAAATCAAAGGTTTCACCATTTTTTAAAATACCATTCACCAATTTTAATTTTACATCTCCTGTTAAAATGGTTTTTTTTGTGGTTGCATCGGGCAAAAAACCCACTATTCCATCAAACTGAGAGGCCTCTTTTTTATCGTAAAATAAAATGAGCTTATTGGTTTTGTTGCTTAATTGAACTCTTTGTTCTTGTTTTTCGAGAATAAAGGGCAATTGCCGCGTTTTTTGCGACAAAGCGGCTAGTACTTCCTCATTGTAAGGCATGCCCGATTGAATGCCATAATATTGCCGAATAAAGCCTTCATTTAATTTTAAACTGCCTTTAATTAGTACTGAATCGATTTTGAAATATTTGTTTTTTTGAACATTTAAAACGGTTGATAAGCCATTGTTCTCTATGCTTACACTGTCTAATTGCACAGTTGCAAAAGGATAGCCTGTATTTTCATAAAAACGTAAAATTTTCTCAATGCAAACATTGATTTCTTTATAATACAATGCTTTGTGCTGAAATTTTTTTTCGCTAAAACCTACTTTGGCAGCCAATCCTTGATTTAAATTACCCAAACGCACATTGGCCCATTCAAATACCGTATTCCTCGAAATAAAAGCATGGATATTTAAACTGTCTTCCTGTAAAGAATCGACACCCGCCAGTAAATAAGCCTTGGCTTGCAAAGCTTGTAATATTTTGCCGATCTCTTTTTTGGCCTGGTCTTTATTAAAGAACTTTGATTGATAAGCAATATCCTTAAAATCGGCTCCTTTTACGGTCGAATGCAAAAACAATTGAATGTTTTGTGATTTTAACAATTGGGCTTGTGAACACAAACAAATAAATATTAAGTATTTGAGGTAAAATTTCAATCTTCTAATTAACGATTAATATAAAAAAAAGTATATTTGATTAACACAAAATTAATCTATTAAATCATGAAGAAAATTTACGCATTGTTTTTTGTTATCCAAGTTTCAATGTCCTGGGCTCAAACAGCCATTACTTTAAACAACAGTAATATGCCCGGCGCCAATGATACCATGCGTTACACCAACGTGCAACCGGCTTCAATTGGAAATTACACACAAACCGGTGCCAATTTTAATTGGGATTTCAGCAATGTGGTATCAACCACAAGTGCAAGAAGAGATTTTAAAAGTGCTTTGAACACACCTTACGCCTTTTATTTTTTAAGTTTGGGTGAATACGGCGAAAAAATTGCCGACACCTTGGTTGGCGGCACAGGCACCATTACCATTACCAATTATTATAACTTCTACAAAAAGCAAACAACACCTGCAAATGCCTTTGTAGCCGATGGTGTGGGCATGTCGATTAGCGGTTTGCCCGTGGCAAGTTATTATTCTGATAAAGATGAGTTGTACATGTTTCCAATGACTTATCCAAAATACGACAGCACCTCATTTAAATTTTCAACCTTAACCACTACTTTGTTGCCTATTAAATATACCAAGGCCGGCTACCGCGTCACCAAAGTCGACGGGTGGGGAAGCATTAAAACCCCTTATGGCACCGATAATTGTTTGCGATTGGTGACCACACAGTATTCAATTGATACCATTAGCGTGAACTTGCCAATTCCAGGCTTACCGCCCATTAAATTTGGAACACCCAATAATCAACGCAGTTATCAGTGGATTTCAAGCAGCAGCAAAATTCCATACATGGAAGTGAGTGGTAGTTTGTTGAACAATAATTTTACGGTTACACAAATTCGTTATAGAGGTTACAATACAAAATCACCGCCACCGCCACCGCCCAACTTGGTTGGCATTGATGCTATCAACGATATCAGCGCTTTAGAATCATACCCTAATCCGGTGCGCGATAAAATGTGGTTAAACGGTCAAGTACCAATGCCTTCAAAAATTGAGTTTTTTGATTTGAATGGGCGATTAGTTAGTACCCAAAACATTGAGCAAATGGGTCAAGTAAGCTATGTTGAAACTGCAGCATTAAATGTTGGTATATATGTGGCCAAAATTAATCTTCCTTCACAAAACATTATTTTTAAATTCATAAAAGAATAATTGAAGCATTTATTTTTTATAAATAAATTTATTCTGTTATTTTAGCAGCGTTAAAAAACTAAATATGTCAGCACATCACGAAGAAAATCACCATCAAGAAAACAAACCGGTATCTTTCACAGTGCCTTTTATTATGGCCAGCGCATTGTTACTCATCATCATGCTTTTTTTAAGTTTGTGTGATCCTAAAAAAGCTCACCATGGCGATTGCGAATGCAAAGAAGGTTGTTCGAAAGAATGCATGGAAGCCTGCGAAAAAGGCGATCATAGTATGCACCCCAAAGACATGAAAAGCGAAGAAGCTGCAGTTGAAGAAAAAGCCGCTGAATCAAACGTTGTAGCGTCAGATTCGGCGCAATCACAAGCACCGGCTGAAGTTAAGGCAGAAGAAGCCCACCATTAATAATTTTCAATTCAATGAGCCACGCCTTAAGG
>JBAXXZ010000336.1:0-3360 GCA_037127575.1 Bacteroidota bacterium
AGTTATTGCGAATTATGTTACAAATGGTGGGTTTGAAAAAGCCGATAACTGCGCTGATCCACTGCCTTATTTACAACACGCATATGCTTGGAGAACAATTGACTCATCTCAAGCACTTGGCGTTCAATTAAAGCACAAGTGCATTAATAATGTACCTACAGGACTTACAACTGCCATCTACCAATACCCGTTTAAAGGGCAAGGTTTTTGTTCAATGTCAGTTTATTGCCCCCCCCCTTTTTGTTCTATTTATTATAATAGAGCTTATGCAATGAACCGTTTAAGAAAAAATTTAATTAATAGTAAAACATATTGTGTAAAGTTTTATCACAATGTTTCTAACGTCTCAAGTTATGGGCTTTCAGATATTCATGCTTATTTTGGAGATAATAAACTTGACACCATCAGTTTTTGTTGGCAGCCCTTAACTTACTTAAATCCACAAATTAAAAATGCACATGGGAATTATGCCACTGATACTTTAAATTGGACAGCGCTCACCGGAACCTTCACCGCTCAAGGAAGTGAGAAATTCGTCGTCATTGGTAATTTTACTGCAAATAATTTGGTTGACACCATTTTAATTAACCCTACCTTTTTACCCAATACTGTCACCGACATCTGCATCGACCACGTCTCTTGCATCCCCATTGATTTAGAGGCTTACGCCGGTCCGGATAAAAACTGCATTGTTGGTGATAGTGTGTTTATTGGCCGTGAGCCTGATGTGGAAATAGATGAAAGCTGTGTGTGGTATCAATTAAATAACAACGGCACCCTATCAGCACCCATACAAACCGTTGCGGGCTTATACATAAAACCAACATATACCAATAGTAGTCAAACCGAAACTTTTGTGGTGCGTCAGCAATTGTGGTGCAGCGGGGTGAAGTGGGATACGGTGTTGGTGCATCGTGATTTTGTGGGGTTCGAAAAATTAAAAATTATGAATGAAGAATTAAAAATTTATCCTAGTCCCGTTGCTGAAATTTTGCATATAACATGTGAATACTTAAAAGCTGAAAAACTTACCTGTCAAGTGATAAATGCAGTGGGTGAAGTGGTGTTACTAAATGAAATAAAATTTGAGAATGGTAATACAAAGTTAAATGTTAGCAAACTACCTCAAGGCATTTATTGTCTACAAATACAAAGTCAAGATTTCTTGTTACGTAAAAAGCTTATTATTGAAAGGTAGCAAGGATAATCTATTTGTTGTTGAGATTTTAATTTTTAATGCTGTCAAATTTACTAAGACCTGAAGGGGCTCATCGGAGGCTGGAAATAAATATACCCTGATTTGAAACCTATTACATTGCAAAAGCCCATGCCTAAAGGTTAATTTCAGCATTGTTAGGTACAAAAAACGCAGTGAAATAGGAATCAGGAAGTTCGATATTTGGGCCGATTTTTAGCAAACCTTAAAGGTACCGTGAAAAACAGAATTTTGAATTATCATTTAAGTATAAAACTTCACTAACAAGTTAATGCCATATGATTTTACCCCAACCAACTAAATTTGTTTTGCTTCGAAAAACAAAATTATTTCTTCTTTTGCATTTCTATTGCGGGAAATCGGTCGCGGGAAATAAATTAAATTTTTACGCAGTAAAGACGACATAAATAAAGTATCACAATTTGTGATACCTGTAATTAAATAAGTTTGTGTCCGATGTTTGGCATGTGTTTTATTAGTGGTCGTATGCTTCTTTTAAAATACTTTCCATGCCGGCTTGCAATAAATTAATGCGGCCCATGGTGATGCCAATAAAAATGCTCTTTTTTAAATGGTGTGCCTTTTTGTGAATTTTATAATCTTTCGGTAAAATCGTCAAACCAAAATTCACCTTAATGTTATCGTATGCCTGGTTGTTGTTGCTGGTATTGATGACCGAGTTTTCGGAACTAAATAAACTTAATTCAACATCTTGGTTACGCCAAATGCCGTTGAGATAGGCCTGTCCATGCAACTTTAACACCTTGGTGTGGTGATTGGCAAAACCTGTTTGAAAAACTTCTTTATCAACCGGGGCTTTAAAATACAGGTAAGTACTGCTCAAATCATCGAGCCATTCATCCAAACTATCTTGCCCCGCTTTAAATTTGGCGAAATCAATTTTTAGGTACAAGGCGTTTTTGCTTTCGTCGTAAAACAAATAACTCGAATTGTTGATTGAAAAACATTGGCTGTTATTGATGCAGGTTTGGATAAAGGAATTCGAGGACAAAATGTTTTGGGCTTGTAATTTTACAAGCAACAATACTAAAACCGTTAGCAATAGGTTGTTTTTCATGTTTACACTTTTTTGCGGTTAAATTTCAAAGCCTTTAAAAGCCAAGTAGGCAATGGTTTTTCGGGGGCACGTTGACGCAAATCCAAATACCATCCCCATTTTTTCATGATGGGAATTTTTTTGGTTTCTACAAATTCTATCAAGGTGCCATCGGGATCTTCAATATACGTAAAATGGCCCGCTGCCTCACCCATTTCAAAGCCTGCGCCACCGTCGATGGTAAAAGGGTGTCCGGCTTTTTCGCAATGGGCCTTTAAAGCCGCCATGTTTTTAACGTCGAAACACAAATGGATAAATCCCAAATCGCCCCAAAAACGGTTTTCGAAAATGTTGCGCGCACTGTAATTTGTGGTTTGTATTAATTCAATGGAAGAATTGCCGAATAATTTAGAGAAAGGTCCTTGGCGCGGCTTGCTATGCGTTAAAATGGCGCGTTTGCAAGCGTGGCTGCCACCGGGTAAAACCGACAAATCATCAAAGGTACTTTCGGCTTGGTATTGCACTTGATCATAACCCAAAATGTTTTGATAAAAGGCAATGGATTTTTCGATGTTGCTAACGCCAATGATCATGCCCACCGGACCGCCCGTGTGTTTTAAACCTTTGCCATACCAAACAGTGTCTTCAATTACTTCAAATAAATTACCGAAGGCATCTTCTAAGAAAAAGTGTTTAGTGCCTAAGGGATTTTTTGAAATTCCGCCCAATAATTTGGCATTGTTTGCTTTTAAATCGGCGTAGGCGGCATCAATGTCATCGCATTTCATTTTGGCGCAAAACAAACCAATGTCGCCCATTTGAATTTTAAAAGTAGCCGCTTGTGGTGTGCGGCTGGTGTATTGCCATATTTCGAAACCGCCGCCGCCTTTCATGTTGATGGCTAAAATAGCGTGACGCTGATGCGGTTTGCCGCCGGTGTATGGCAGCATTAAGTTCGCTTCGGCAGCTTCTTCAAAAATTTGAATATCCATGCCAAAGTTGTTGTTGTACCATTTAAAACCTTGGTGCACGTTGGCTACTCCTATGCCAACTTGCTGTATGCCTGAGATGATGTAATTGCTCATAA
>JBAXXZ010000337.1:0-3346 GCA_037127575.1 Bacteroidota bacterium
CAAATAATGACGTGAGCTTTCGGTTCAGACTGAAAATATGTTGCTATGATTTTTTTTGAATCAACAGAATCTGGAATATTAAAATTATACATTTCAAGTAATTGAGTTTTATGGGCTTTTAAATTCTCAAAACATTCACCATAAACATCACTAGTGTCGATTCTGTTTGAACACGCGGTTATTAAAAAAGTAAATAAAAAGAGGATTAAAATTCTTTTCATAATTAACACAACAAAAATATGAAAATATTGTATATGTAATTTATCTAAGATTGTAAATGAACTTTCTAAAGTGATGATTTATGAAAAAACTAACTGTTTGAGAGTCCTTCACGGTAGTTTATATTTATAAAACCTTAAAAAACGCGGTGATAAATAGAATTAAGTGCCGAATGCGCAAGGGATGGAACGGGCCGATAGGCGTGTTTGAGCTCTTTTTTTGCGGCCTCTGTTTTCGCAAAAAAAAGCGAGTAGTGACAGCCCGACCATGAAGCAAAAACACGCCAAGTATTTCATGGTTTTTTGCTTCATGGGATGCGCCCTAAAAATGTTTATTTAATTTATTGTTTCGTATTTGTTTCAAAAAAAAAGCCCCTGAAATTTCAGAGGCTTTATGTTTTAGTGATTGACCACTATTTTCTTGACGGTTTTTTCATTTGCCGTTTGAATGTTGACGAAGTAGATACCATTGGCTTTGCTGCTTAGGTTTATATCGAATACGTGGTTGTTGACGTGTTGTATTTTGTCGTTTGAAATAACTTGTCCCAGAGAATTTACAATAGTGATATCTACCGATTCTTCTTTAGGCAATGTAAAGATGAGGCTAAAGAAACCATCGCTTGGATTAGGCATGATGTTAACATTAGCGCTTAATGCGGCTTTATTTTCTTTTAATCCTAAAACAGGACTACAAGTAATTTGCGGGATAATGGCCAGTTGAATTTTTGCGTTGCGCTGGTATCGGAAGGTGCGCCAAGTGTTGTTGTACTGAAGATACCAGGCACTTGAATCAACCGCTGAATTGTAGCGTGTATTGTGCATTATTTTAATGGAATCGAGTACAGACAAGATTGGTGTTTCAACGCCGATAAAGAAACCGGAGGCTGGATTAACAATTACCGGTGATGGGAAATCGAATCGGAAAGGAATGATTTTTGTGTTTGGTATAACGTAACCCGATTTACCGAGATAAGATACAGAAACGGTTTTAACGGAAGATTTAATTTTACCTAAACTGTCGCTTTTTGAGCCGGCCACTGCGCCGGGACCATTGCCAACACTGCCGCCATATACACGGCAATAAATTTGTGTTGTAATACCCGGGCCTTTGGTTCCTGAACTATCGAAGAAAACGATGGCACTATTTACTTGAGGGGAGGTAAAGGCTGTGTATGTTGAAGGTGGGAAATATTGTGCAAATGCTTTGTCTTTATAACAATTGGTACCGGTTAAGAAACCTGCAAAGCCTGTTTGACAGCCAATGATGATGCTACTGTTGGGCGCTTTATATGTGGTTAATGTATCTACACTTTTAATCATTTTAATGGAATCGAGGCAAAGTGGAATTGTTTGGCAAGAGCCAGAAGCCGTGATGAGCATGGTGTATGTTGATGAACTAACGCTATTTGTTGCTACCAAGGATAAAGTATAAGTACCGGGATTGCTCACCGAAATGGCAGGGTTGGGAACAGTGGCAGCAGGACTAAAATTGGCAGCAGGAGATGCGCTCCAGATATAGGTGGGGTTTGGATTACCTATTGATGTATTTAGTGGTGTAAAACCACCACCAACACATTGTGAACTATTTAAAACAAATGATGCAACGGCTGAAGAGGCAGGTACTGCGGCAGTAACAGTGGCACTGCACAGCGCGTGTGAACCCAATAAGTTTCTGTTAGGGCATTGGCTCATTACTGTTTGAATGCGAATGTTTTGATTAGGCGTGAACATGTATTTGCAGGCATCATCGGTCATGTCCATAAAGTTCATCGGCATTTCGCCATTAGGACTAAGGTTTACACCGCAAGCATCAATTGGGGTATTAGTTACACAACCGTAATGAGCGCCTTTTGCAGTAGGGGTATCGTTGCAATAATCTGATAAGCAATTGCCATCGCCCCAAATGTGGCGTAAGCCTAACCAGTGACCAATTTCGTGTGTGGTAGTACGCCCTTTATTATAGGGTGATTGGGTAGTGCCAACAGTACCAAATGCTTTGGCCCAAACCCAAATACCATCGTTGGTTGAAGTGCCGAATTGTCCGCCGAATAAGCCCGTTAAGCCAGTGCCGGTAGGGTAGGTGGCCATGCCGTTCCATGTTTGAGGGCTTGGTTTATCGCTGATCCAGATGTTGAAATACTTTGTAGGATCCCAAATGGTGGCCGGTATAATTACAGTATTTAAATAGGTTTTAAGATCGAGTGTTGGTGTAGCAGGACTTTGCCAAGCATTCACAATGGCACTCACACGGTCTATACCACGTTCTTGTAAATTGGTGCCTTGCGGATTTTGTTGTGCCATACAGAAACGAATGCCTGTGCTGGCAATTAAGCTGCTGAAGTAGGAAGGTACGTTTACTGTGCCGGTGCCGCTTCCAGCAAAATCGGCATTTAATACCTGTATTTGTGAATAGACTTGGTTAGAATCAATGTTGGGAAAACTTCCGATGGCTTCACCAAAATGGATGATGTGCACAATAACTGGAATGGTGTAGTTCACCAATTGACCTTTACCGGCTTGTTTTTTGAAATTTTCAACTTGACCGTTCATCCAGTTGTCCCATGCAGCGCCCGGAGCAGGAGTACCGCAGCCAGATTCTTGGTTTTGAGCTTTAAAATAAGTGCTGGCTATAATAGCGAGGCATATAAAAGATAATTTTTTGATCATAGCTTTGTTCAATTATTGGTTACTAAAAGTATAAAAAATAGCACATAAAAAAAAATGACTCACTCATCCAAAGTAAGATTTTACGAAAGGCTTTTTGTTTATAATCTACTCAGTTTTGCAAATTTAAGCAGGAGGTTTTTGTTGCCGCTTTGCTCAAAGGTAATAATGGCCTTGGTTTCGGGCCAATTGCCGATAATTTCACTGATTTGCCCTTTTCCGAATTTTTCGTGTAATACCATATCGCCAACGTTTAAAGATTTATTTAAACTTAAATCGATGGCTTGGGATTGACTGCTATTTAGGCCGGTATTGAGGCGAATTAGTTTTTTTGGTTTGGCTTGAAAATTTATTTCATTGCCGCCGCTGCCGATGATTTTTTCATTGCTTTTGTTACTTGCTTCAAATTGGTTTCTAAAAGCGGCAAAAGGATCGGTGCCATCGAAAGGCTTAAAATTATTGCC
>JBAXXZ010000338.1:0-3335 GCA_037127575.1 Bacteroidota bacterium
CTAATCCAAGTAAAATTTTGTGCGTATGCACTAATGGAAGCGAGGAAAAGGATGGATTTGAAAATGAGTTTTTTCATGGTAATCTAAGGTACAAAAAAATACAATGGTGCTGATTGGATTTAGAAAAGCTGAGCAGAATCATAAAATTTTTAGCGCCACTAATTTTGATTGCTTGTGAACGAAGTGTAAAAAATTAAAATGAAAAAGAATTTTGAGAAGTTAAAAGTTGGGTGTTGCGCCAGCGATTAACTGGAAAGCCCCCCTTTAAGGCTTTGCGTGATGTTTGCGAGGCGAGGAGGCTGCGTAGGAACGAAGCAGACCCCGGAGCCCGACAAACATAGCAAAGGCAAAGGGGGCTTGAAAGGAAAGCGCGTTTAGGCGCCCAATAAATATTTGTTTAATTGACTAAAGTGTTTTGTAGAAAGAGGTGCTTTTTCTAAATGGCGAATCGTAAATAATGAATGTGTCAGATACTTTCATTAAGCCATTTTTTAAACGTTTGGCCGGTTTTGGTTTGTGGGCCATGACGAAGGCTTTTCCGAAGAAACGAAAGCCGTTCATTTGCACAAAACGTTTTACAAAAAATTCGTTGTCGAATGATTTTTCGCTGCTGAATTTTTCGTCGCTTGAATAGGTAATGAAGTTGCGAAAACGGTATGGAGAATTTTCTTTGGTGTAGTTAAGTGTATAGGCTTTGAAGCTGCCCTTTTTACCAGGTTTTTGAATCACTTCTTTTTTTGCGTTTTCATCCCATTTAAGGTTGTCGGATATTTCGATGATTTTGTTTTCTCTAAAATTATGCAATTGTTGTTTGCGATTCAGGTGATCTAAAATTTCGAAAGTCATTGGTACAGCAATATAACAATCGGGCGGTAAAAATGTAATGCGCTCCGCCACAACACTCGACATCACGTTTCGGAAGGAGCGGCTTTTTTCATCACCAATGGGTACAGTAATGGATTCGGAGGTAGTTTGTTCAATCCAATAATCATTCTTCCATTGGTTGTGCACGTAAACCGATTTTTTCCAATCGATGTAAATTGGTTTTTTTGATTTGTTGTAAATAATGAAATACATTAAGCCATGTTCGCCCCAAAAGTCGTATGAGATGCGCAAATCCTCGTTTTCACTCACACCATCTTTGACGGTATTTTTGCCCGAAGATTCAGTTTCGGTTAAACGGATGCTGGCACAAGCGCTGAATAAAGCAACACATAACAAGACAATGCTGAGTTGAAAAAAGTTTTTCATAATAAATTTTGAATCAAGATAATTTGATTTTTGGGATTGTGCAAGCAAGACTTGAAATTTAACGATTGTTTATGGTAACAATAATCATTGCCTTACTTCACAATTTATTGTTTTGAAAGAATAGTTCGTAAGTTTTTTTATTCCAAGTTTCGCCACCAAGTTGTAAAAATTTGGTCTTGTTTTTTTAAGTGTACTTTTTCGCCGATGAGGGGAGTGATGATTTTAAGTTTTGTTTTTTCATTTAAGCGGCTAACCCTTTCGAGTGGCTCATGCCAAGGGTGATTACTCAAGGCAAATTTGGATGAATGCACCGGCAATATTACATCTGCTTTAATGTCGATTGCTGCTTGAATAAAATCTTCGGGCAGCATGTGGATGTATGGCCATTTAGGATCGTATTGTCCGTTTTCTAAAATGGCTAAATCGAAAGGACCATGTTCTTTTCCAATTTCGGCGAAGTGTTGATCATAACCACTGTCGCCACCGATAAATAATTTGTGTGAATTTGTTTTTATCACAAATGACATCCACAGCGCTTTGTTGGCTTTAAAGCCTCTGCCCGAAAAGTGTCGTGCCGGTGTGGTATGAATTTCAAGTTCTGAATATGGTGTGCAATTTTCGTACCAATCGAGTTCATTTATTTTGTTTGTGTCAAAACCCCAGTATTCGAGGTGCTCGGCGGTGCCAAGGCCGGTGAGGATTTGTTTTACCTTTGATTTAAATTCAATGATGGTTTTGTAATCAAGGTGGTCCCAATGGTCGTGTGTGATGATGAGTAAATCGATGTCGGGAAAATCAGTTACTTGGTAATTGTTACTGCCATTAAAAGCTTTGGTGCCGCCCGGCAAGGGAGAAGCAGAGCCGCTAAAAACAGGGTCAACCAAAATTTTGAAACCATCCACTTGTATGAAGTAAGAGGAGTGGCCGAACCAAATTAAAATATTTTCAGTTGGATCGAGTTGAAGCAAATTTGTTTTGATGCTTGGGATGCTTTGTGCGGGTTTTACTTTTTTCTCTCTGTTAAAAATAAAATCTTTTAAGATTGTAAAAAAGTTCACACCATCGGCGAATTGCGGCGTTATGCGCAGGTTTTGGAAACTGCCATTTTTGAAATGCGGTGATTGTTTAATTCTTGCTAAGCGTTTTGCAGACGGGATTTTGCCAAATTTTTTTTGTTTGGTAAAAAGATAAATGAAGAGCACCAGGCCGATGATGATGTATAGGAAGAGCATTGTTTTGTTTTAAAATGAACAAATATTTGGCTTGATAGTTTAGGCTTATTTTAAAATGGTTTGAAAGTTCAATTCGATGTCGGTTTCGCCGCTGTTGAAGCTGCCGTTTTTGCTGTTGGGTTGGTGTTTAAGTGTGATTTTTGAAATGCCTGTAGAGGCGCTACCGCAGTGCCATTTGCTGTTAAGGCCAATCGGAAGTCCGTTATCATCTTTATCCATGTATGTGCTGCTGATGTTGATGTTGCTGAAATTAAAAAACAACTGGTGTTCGTTGCGTTTGTTCCAAACCTCTTTTGAAATGGTATCAAATGGTGTTTTGGTTTCGTCGAGCAGGATGATGTTTAAGTAATAGGTTTTATTTATTTTGAGTTGGATGGTATCGAAGCGGCTAGGGTTTTTTCCACCCGGACCGTCGGGGTCTCTGAATTCGGCTTGAACCAATGCTGCCGTATTTGCAGAATCTTTGAATTGCAGAACCATGCTTGTAAGCAGTTCAGGACTGTCTTGCGGTGTTGGCGGGGATTCGACGTTGCTGTTGTTTTTTTTGCATTGTAAAAATACTGCGAAACACATGAGTAGGAGTAAGTTACAAGTTAGACTATTTGATTTCATTTTAGTTGACTTTAAGTGGTTTATGAAAATTTGTATTAAAAGGAACGGTGAGACGGATGGTATAGTTTCTTCCCATGGCATCGGCATAATACCTGAAGCGGTCGAGGTAATCGCGGTAAGCCACCACGCGCACTCGGAGGTTGCCGATGGACTTTTCCTTTTGGTTCATCACCATGGCAAGGTCATCGTGAAAATTCATGGCTGCGTGTTTTACGTCTTCAATAATCGATCGCATACTGC
>JBAXXZ010000339.1:0-3334 GCA_037127575.1 Bacteroidota bacterium
ACTGTAAATTTTCCTGCTCACATCCACATCGTTTAACACAACGGATAAATTTTTAACATTCGATTCCATTTTTAAACGATCCAATATTTGCGTGAACTGTTTGCGCGAATAACCTGCCCTAAACACGTAAATTGGATAGTGGGCCTTTTGAATGGATGCAATACCATCCGTCACCAAACCTATTGGCGCATTATCAATCACAATGTAATCAAAACTTAAGGCCAACTCTTCAAGCACCATGTCTAATTTCTCACTCAAAATTAATTCAGATGGATTTGGCGGTGAAGGACCGGCCGTGATAAATTTTAAATTTTCAAGCGGACTATTCATAAAACAATCCTTCACTTCATTCAGGCCTGTTAAAATGGTACTCATACCAATGGCATTGGTTACACCAAATCCACGGTGAATTTTAGGCTTGCGCATATCCAAGTCAATAATCACCACCTTTTTACCGGTAAAGGCCAATACTCCGGCAATGTTAATGGCCACAAAGGTTTTACCTTCCCCACTTATAGTAGATGTGATGGCCACAATTTTGGTACCTGGCGAATTATCTATAAAACTTAAATTGGTTCTAATCGATCGGAATGCCTCACTAATCAATGCTTTTGGATTCTTATCCACAATTAATTGCGAAACAGGAATATCGTTCGGGTATTTTGGCACCACACCTAATAAGGCCACATTGCCACTCGAATATTTTGTGATATCACCAATGGTGTAAATTTTATCATGGAACAAATAACGCACAAACACCAATAACAACGACAAAACAAGCGACACCACAAAAGCGATGATAACGGCACTCTTTCTGCTAGGCGATACAAGGGCCCCCGGTCCATTCGATTTTTCTAAGGGTAAATTCTTCGACACATAACCTGCTTTTGAAATTTGAAATTCGGTTTTCTTTTCCAACAACATGGTATAATATTTCTCACTAATAGTATACATCCTGTTTAAGCGCGAAAACTCAACCTCATCATCTGGATTTTGTGACATTTTTGATCTAAAATCAGAAGATTTCTCTAACAAACTTTTGTACTTGGTTTTATACTTTAATCGCACAGCCTCTAAGCTTTCCAACAACAATTTCTTTTGATTCTCAAGTTGAAAATTAATTTGCTTAATGTTTTCGGCATCAGGCTTTAATTGGTACAACAAATTTTCTTTTTCCGCAATTAACTTCGATATGGCTTGGGTAATTTCCTTGATAGATGATTCATATTCCGAACCACTTAACAGAGAAACAATTTGATAGTTGTTAATGCCCTTGTTGCGAGAAATACTGTTTTGAATTTCAGTCAATATTTTCTCGTCGGTTTGCACTTGCAACATTTGGTCCTCAACGGTTGAATACCTAGCCATTTCAGTGCTCATCAACTTATCTTTGTCGCTGTAATTTTTTTCTTTCTTAAACCTTTGCAAATCGCTTTCGTTGGTTTTTAAGGCATTGGAAATACTTTCCAATTGAAAATCGATAAAAGCCAAAATATTGGTCGAACTCTCACTTTTACGTTCAACATCATACACTAAATACTCCTCAGTAATGGCGTTCACAATGTCGGTTGACTTATTTTTATTTACATCGGTAATTTTTAAGGAGATTGTTTTTGCCAAATCACTTAAAGTACGAACCGTTAATTTATTTTTTAACGCTGCAGTTACTGCATCTTTGTCTTCAGAAGTAAAATACAAGCCTTTGTTCTCCTTCACCATGGCATTCACCTGTGCCATTGGTACTTTATTATTGAGGTAAACGTTCACATCAAAACCATCGGTAAACAACCATTCATTGATAACAAATTTAAAGCTGCTTTTGCCCGACTTTAAAGTTCCTCCTGTTAAATTGTTGTTCAGTTCGATGTACAATTTTTCGCCGTAAACCGCTGGATTTTTTACATTAATCTTAACCAAATAAGGTGATGAATGATAGAGCTCATTATTTTTAAAAGTGCCCTCACTAAAGTAGTTCACGCTAATATCCATTCGTTCAACCACTCTTTTTAAAAATACCTTCGAACGAATTTGCTCTATTGCTTCGGCCAAAATGTTTTCATTTTCACCGCCTGTATTTATTTTTAATATATCACTGGCCTGGTTGCCATCATTAATTTGTAAAACCGCAGTAGATTCAAAAATCGACTGGCTATAACGTAAATAAATAAAAGCGCAAACTGAAGAAACCAAAAAGAAGGAAACGATCCAGTATTTACTCTTATTAAATAAAAAGGCCAAAACACCAACATCAAGTCCTTGATTTAACTTTTCGGTTATATCCTTTAAATTATTATTGCTGCTGTCGACCTGCGGATTAAACATATTATCTTATTTTAGAAAACTGGTATAATAAGAAAAGACTAGTTAATAACGACACAATTGGGGTTACCTCACGGTTAAATGTTGCAAGCGGACGGTACCTAGGTTCTACATAAATTATATCCCCCGCTTGGGCAATGCTATTCCCTGCTTTAATACCGCCAATGGTTGATAAATCCATAAGGTACACCTGTGGCTTTTGAGTTTTATCGGCATTGCTTCGGATTAATTTCACTTTATAAGCTTTACCGTCTTCAAGTATTCCTCCTGCATTGGCAATGGCTTCCATAATGCTGGTATTGTTGTTGGTTAAATTTAAAACCTTCGCCGAACCGCCATTTCCGGGAAAAATAATGATGCGCTTGTTGGTGATTTTTAAACTCACATAAGGATCTACATACAAAACAGAATATTTCTCCTCCAATAACTTTTCAGCTTCCTTCACTGTTAAGCCCGCCACCACTATTCTACCCAATAAAGGCAATTTAATCACGCCATCACTTTCAACGGTTGCCTCGTAGTCATTACGAATAATATTGGCATTAACAGTCGGATCAATTAATTTCATCCCATTATTGGTTACAATTCTACATAAAAAGGCATCATTTGGTGCAATTTTATAATCAACACGACTAATTGAATCAATCAGAGTATCGTAATTATAATCCTTTCCGGTTTTTAGCATCAGATTCGACCTAAAAAGTTTGCAGGAATTTAATGTCAGTGCAAGGCTGACGAGGATGGTTAGATAACGCATAAGTTATAGACAAATGTATTGATTTTTTTCGGGGCAATAAAATGTGGCTTTAATCCGGGTATTCAATTCTGGCATGGTAAATATTCATTAATCGTTTCTTAAAAATCTTTTTAATAATCGTGATATCTTTAAAAGTGATATCAGCATTTATAAACTGATTATTGGCAATTTTATAATCAATCATCTGATCTACCAAATCATTGATACTGGCGGCATCATGAACCTTTAAACTTCTCGAGGCTGCCTCTACCCCATCAG
>JBAXXZ010000340.1:0-3312 GCA_037127575.1 Bacteroidota bacterium
ACAGCGCGACCTCAACATTGCCTTGATGAATGAATTGTCGATTATTTTTAACCGCATGAACATTAACACCTTTGATGTATTGGCAGCAGCCGGCACCAAATGGAACTTCTTAAAATTTATGCCGGGATTAGTAGGCGGACATTGCATTGGCGTTGACCCTTATTATCTTACACACAAAGCCGAATCATTGGGATACCATGCCCGCATCATTAACAGCGGCCGTTATGTAAACGACAGCATGGGCTTTTACGTAGCCAAAACCTGCGTTAAACGCATCATTGCAGCCGGTAAAAACATTTCCAAATCAAAAGTGCTCATCATGGGTGCTACCTTCAAGGAAGATGTGAGCGATATCCGCAACAGCAAAGTGGCTGATATTGTAAAAGAATTAAAATCATTTGGCGTAAAAGTTGAAATTGTTGATCCACAAGCCGACAGCGATGAGTTAAATCACGAATACGGTTTTGGTTTAAACAAATTATCGAAAGGTTACGACGGGGTGATTGTTGCCGTAAATCACAAAGAGTACAAAAACCTTGATGAAAAATTCTTTGCCTCTATTCTTTCTAAAAAAGGGATTTTGGTGGATGTAAAAGGCATGTACCGCGGTAAAATCAAGTCTTTGGGCTACTGGAGTTTGTAACATTCAAATTATTTTTTGGGCGCTCGAGCGGGCTGTTGCGGGCTCGGCTGTCGCCTCGGCTTTTTTTTGCGCAAAGAACAAACGCAAAAAAAGAGCCAAGCCCTTCACATCCCTAGCGCTGAATGCCATTCAAATTCTTGCAATTCGTGGCGATCATTCCTTCACTAACTTTTTATTATCTAAACCAAACTTGGTTTGTACTTGAATAAAATAAATGCCTGCCTTTAAGTGATTAGTTTTCAAATGCAATGTTTTATCATCTGATTGGCCTTCCTGCACGAGGCTTCCGTATACATCCATCAATTCGTAATGCAAAACAAGTTCTGTTGATGTGATTGTTATTTCATCATGAAATGGGTTAGGAAAAATGGCAAGATTTGAATTCATGTTTGCTGTTTCGTTCAAACCCACATAGCCCACCGTAAAAGCCTTACAAAAACTATCATTCGAAATATCTGCATCCAATTGACCATTGGGCACCGACGAAAACACACAGGGTGTGGCGGTGATTGGGCTGCCATTTGTTGTGAGAGGAAATTCATTATGCCAAACCAAAATATTACCTGTATTTACAATGGCAGAATCTCCCGGCACCAAATTCATTTGAAAGGCTTTATGAAAACTAATAGCACACCATGCCATGGTCGTGTAATTATTTAAATAAAATGATTTGATATTTTGGTTGCCTTTGTTTTTCACTTTGACTGCCATGTCGCAATAAATATAATTTGAGAAAGATCCGCTGTATTTGTACCAAGCCGTTACGGTTGCGTCGCTTAACGCCAAATCCGTTTGTGTTTGCATGATACCATTGATATTCAAATTGTGGAAGGCGCTAAAACTCATAATTGGTTGGGTGGCGCTACTGCCACAACCAAGCATCTTCACTTTATTGTTTCCAAGGGCTATGCCACTTGGCGTAAAACTATCAATGCTTGAAGTATTGCTGTATACCGGTACAAGAGAGGCATTCAAAATACCGTAATATGGTTTTGATTGCGCAGCAGTGATGCCAACAAAATAGATGGAGTCGCCTTTAACACAAAAATCTGTGCAAAATAATTGTGCATTTGTTGTGGCCTGACTAAAATTCGAATTAAACTTCCATAACGCCCCAAAAGCACTTCCCACATAATTATTGCCTGACATTGGTCTTAACTTCAAGATGGGCACTGCACATGTTTGTTGATTGACCGTTGTTAAACTTGTACTCAATTCGGTGCAATAAATCGTTGCGCTGCCCGCACTGACGAAAATCTTATTGTTTGGTAAATTCTCCATACAATAAATTGGTTTATTTGCAAAAGCGGATTTAGAAATCGTTAGACCAAGTTTATTTAATTTGTAAATCGAATCCCTTGTACAAAATATTGTTGTACTATCACTTAAACCGACAAAATCTACAATTGAATGTATATTCAGTCTTGTTTTAAGTACAGGCTGATTAAAAATGACATTACCCATGGTGTCAACTTTTGACATATAATTCGTGTAACCGCCAACATCGCATGAAGTAGAGCTCCCCCAAGAAAACAACAAACATTTATCAGGTGTTGCTTTAATTTTTAGATTCACTATAGAGGTCATCCACGAAGCTATTGAAGGTGTATATTTATACAACACATCACCGTTCTCATTACAACAAACCAAATTAACTGAATCAGCACAACAGTAATATCGTATGCTTTCTAAATAAAAATACTTCTTACCGATGTTAACCAAATCACCTGTTCTATCAACCGACGAATGCCTCGCCACATGCGTGTTTTGTGAAACAAGTATGAGTCTCACAAAAACGAATAGCAATATCACCAAAACTTTTTTCATTTATTCCTTGATAATTTTTTTGGTGATTAAAGCACTTTCTGTTTCAACACTTATAAAATAAATACCTTTCGGCAATGCCTGTGTATCTACTTCAATGGTTTTCGAATCAGCATTCATTTCTTGAATGTTTCTGCCCAAATAATCACTGATGCGAATGGACTTCATTTCAAATTGTGATTCAATTTTTAAGAATCTATTCACAGGATTTGGATATATAAAAACTTGTCCAGCCAGTGCCACATTGGCTTTTAAACCCAAATTGTGAAAATTTTCAAAAACACATTGCTCATTGTTCGTTTGATCTTTATCAACTTCGTTGTTTGGAACAGTTAAATAAACGCAATGTTCTTGAGGAACACCAGGGCAAGAATACCCTTGACTATCCAAACTTACAAACCGGGTAATTACACCCGAAGTAAATTGCATTGAGTCGCCAGGCAGTAAATTTAGGTTTTCAAATTTTTCCTGATAGAACTCACCTGCATCGCAAGACGGCGTATAAAAACTAGTACCACATGTAAACTTAAATTGATTTATTGCATTTACAGATTTGTTTTTAACGTAAAATTTTAGTCTCAATTGCAAATTAAAGTCATTACCATAAGCGGTGTTGGAAAGAACTGAATAATAAGCAGTATCAACCAACAACTTCGATAGTTCAATGTCAAAATTATGTAAAGGCACCGAGGTTTTATCAAACACATTAATTGAACTAAAATAATTTGGATCCAAAGAATTTAAATTGTCAGAGCTGTGATTTGCAACAATAATTATTTTCTGATTGCTTCTGGCAATTGCCACGGGGCTTATGCTTTTACTTAAAATAGCCCCATTGTAAATGG
>JBAXXZ010000341.1:0-3305 GCA_037127575.1 Bacteroidota bacterium
GAATAAAGGCGAAACAATTCGTCTGCATCGGCACACTCTCTCATATTATCTTTAAATCAATTAGAGACTTTTATTGTTCTTGATTATTCTTTTTTGCAACCTCTTTTCCGGTTCCTTGTACTGGTTGCGTATGACATATTTCAGCAAATTTCTAATCTGGATAAGCTATCATTTTCGTCGTATCTTTAATCATAAGATGGGGAGTACGCAAAATGACCAGTTGAATAAATCGTGGACAGTGATTTACAACGAATTTAAAAAGGCAGATGTATTAAGAGATGATTTCTATATTAAGAAGAAATACTACCATGGTTTTATATTCAGATACAACCACAAAAATTATGAATTGGCATCTTATCTTCCACACGGAGAAGACTTCTTCAAAATAAAGACTTGGGCTGTCGAGGTCAGAGGAAATGCGGAAAAATCTACTGATATAAGTAAGATATCGGATTTAGAGTGTTTTTGCAAGAGTGGAAATTCCGTCTAAACAGACCCCACTTAACCGCTCCAAATAGACCCCTCCTTTACGGATCAAACTGACCCCAGTATTCCGGAGCAAACTGACCCCACCTTTTTTAGTATGATTTTGCTGGTTTAGCAGAATGTTTTTTTGTTTTCTGAAATCGTAATTTATGACTTCAGTAATCTTAAAAACTTCATGGCCAATAAAGCAATTAGTATGAGCAAAGTACGTCAGATCATCAAGCTATATTCCCAGGGAATTGGCAAAAGAAAAATAGGAATACGTTTAAGCATGTCAAAAAACACTGTAAAGCTTTACGTTGGCCAATATCTGTCGCTGCGCAGGCCCAGCGAAGAGTTAATCAAACTAAACGATTACGAGTTAAATAAACTTTTTCACCCACCACAGCAGTTAATACAATCCAATGAGCGCTTAAGACAATTGCATGACTTTTTTCCGGAAATGGAAAAACAGATGCGTCGGCGAGGCATGACAATTTTAAAACAAATTGAGGTTTACAAAACGCTGCATCCACAGGGCTACAAGGCTACATCGTTTTATTTGTATTACAATCAGTGGAGTAAAAAAGTGAATCCAACCATGCACATGGAGCATAAGGTTGGCGATAAAATGTATGTGGATTATGCGGGAGCCACAATTCCTTTTGTTGATACAGAGACTGGTGAAATTAGAAAAGCACAAGTCTTTGTAGCCATATTGGGCTGGAGCCAGTATGCTTATGTGGAGGCCATGCAAAGCCAAAACGTTGAAGATTTTATTAGTGCTTGTGAGAATGCACTGCACTATTTTAAAGGCGTGCCACTAGCTATTGTGCCCGATAATTTAAAGTCGGCGGTAATAAAAGCGAGCCGCTATGAACCAACCGTAAACGAAAACTTTACAGCCTTTGCAGATCATTATGGTATTGCCATTCTTCCGGCACGTTCGAGGAAACCACAGGACAAAGCTCATGTAGAGAACATGGTGAAGCTCTCTTATCAAAAGATCTATACAAACCTTCCCGAGAAGAAGATCACGCCTCTAGGCGAGCTTAATGAGCAAATTAGGACACATCTCTCCGCACTCAATGATGCTAAACTCACCGGTAAGGAATGTTCACGGACCGATCAATGGAAAATGGAACAGCCATCGCTGCATCCTCTTGTAGAATCACTTTATGAAATGCGCAAAATAAAACAAGTCACTGTTATGAAAAACGGGCACGTTTATTTAAGCGAAGATCAGCATTACTACAGTGTTCCTTATGAACTTATTGGTAAGAAACTTAAGATGCAGTACTCGCGCTCCGAGGTTGGACTTTATCGTCAGTACGAACTGGTAGCGAGTCACAAGCGGTTGCGCAGTCCCCATAACTATTCTACAGACCCTACACACATGCCAGCACAACATCGCTATGTAACCGAATGGAGTCCTTCATTTTTTCTTGGTAAGGCAAAAGAGATCGATCCTATTGTAGAGTATTTTGTAAGTAAAGTTCTGGAACGAAAGCAACATCCCGAGCAGGCTTATAAATCCTGCATGGGAGTTTTATCTTTTGCAAAACGTGTTGGCAATAACCGCTTAATCAAAGCCTGCAAGCGCGCTCACGAGATCGGCTATTACAATTACAAGATTATAGAAGATATTTTAAAGAACAACCTTGACAATCAAGATGAAGATCCGCTTGAGGAAAATATGCCTACGCATGAGAATATACGAGGCCCTCATTACTATCAATAAACCAAAAAATAAAAAATAAAACCATGAATGACATCTTAACAAAAATGCGGCAGATGCGTCTGCTGGGAATGGCAAAGGCCTTCCATCTAACACTTGAATCTGGTAAGAACGAAAAGTTTACTCCCGATGAAATGATTACTCACCTGATAGACTCAGAATGGGATGAACGTTATAATCGAAAACTAGATCGAACGCTGCAATCAGCCCGCTTCCGCTACAAGGCAAGTATTGAAGAATTGAGTTTTGAGAACAAGAGGATAGACAAAAATCAAATCCTTCGCCTTGCAGATTGTGAGTTTGTAAAACAGAAAGAAAACATCATCATTACAGGTAGCACTGGTATTGGTAAGAGTTTTATTGCCTCCGCTCTAGGCCATCAGGCTTGCGCCCTTGGCTATCGGGTTTTATATCAGCACAGCACAAAACTTTTTGGCAGAATGAAAATAGCAAAGGCAGATGGATCCTATTTAAAAGAACTTGCCAAGATCGAAAAACAACAAGTATTACTCATCGACGACTTTGGAATACAACCACTTGACGCACAAAGCCGATTAACTCTTATGGAAATTATGGAAGACCGGCATGGTAAATCTTCAACCATCATCACCTCACAAATCCCTGTAAACAAATGGCATGAGGTAATCGGAGAAGAAACAATCGCCGATGCAATCCTGGATAGAATCATACATGATGCACATCGTATTGAAATGAAAGGAGACTCTTTAAGAAAGAAAAGACAACCAAAAAATCAAGAAGAAATTGAACTTATAAACTTAAAAAACTAACTTAGCCGAACGCTGCTAAAAAAAGAGTAAGATTATCCCTAAAAAAGTAAGTCAAAGTGAGGGGTCTCTTTCAAGCGGAATTGAGGGGTCAGTTTAAGCGGAATTTACAGACTGGTACAAAAAAACACCCCAAAACAGTTGCACATTAAAAATTAATAGGGTACTTTTGCCACCACCTATAAAATGGTACAAAATATGAAAGTATTCTATTCCAGAGTTAGCTCAGATGATGGTTCCCAGAATCCAGAACGTCAACTTCAAAACTTGAAGGAGTTTGATTATGTGTTTACCGATATGTGTTCAGGTTCCATACC
>JBAXXZ010000342.1:0-3296 GCA_037127575.1 Bacteroidota bacterium
CAATTAAACTATCTATACCCTTAAAGGCAATTCCTTTTAAATCATCTCCAAAAGGTTCCAATAAAGGAAATATAATTCGACCCATTTTAGACAACACGGTAAAGCCTTCAACATAATCAAAGACGCCGTCAGGTTGTGGATCATTTCGATTATTCAAACGATCTAATCTCAACAATTTAATTAAAGACTGCCCTTCCACACTTGGGCTAGTGACAGGTAAATATCTTTTTAATCCTTTGCTAGGCTCTTCATATAAAACATTCAATTGAAAATCCTGTTGTTGAATAGACCCAAATAAATCTAAGGAATACACGTTTTTCATCATCAAATTCCAAATAGGTAAATCTGTTCTTTGTGTAGTGGCTTTTAATAATTTTAAATATAAAATTTGTTGCACTCCTTTAGTAGGATCAAGCGCAATGCCTTCCGAAAATTCACCCACTTGATATACCTTACCATTATAAGTATATTGATAAGCCACCGCCAATACTTCATCTGGTTGCAAAGGAATGTTTAAAGATAAAAATCCGATTTGTGGATTGAAAAAATATTCATTCTCGGTTAACTTTCTAGCAAAAGTGCGTTCATAATCTTCTGCCGACCTTAAGCCTTCAAAAGTTAATACAGAAGAAACGCCTGCTGGGTTTCTCGCCAACGTATTATTTATAATTTTCGAATACAACTGATTCGCACCATTATCTGGAAGGGTATCTCGTCTTCCAACCTCTTCCCATTCTTTTTTTCCAGGAAAACGCTCTCCTAAATCAACCAAACCCACTACATCTCTTGCATTAGTAGTTTGCCCATTACGATTCGTAACCCAAACTTCAATTCTTTTAATTTGCGCTTGTGAATTAACTGTAGGCAAATTACTCATTGCCTTATTATAATTTTTTCTGAAATGCTGTGCTAATAAAAAGTGTCTATTTTCTTCGTAGTCGTCTAATCTCTTTTGAAAACGTTGCGTAGAAGCCCCTCCTTGCAAATTCATCGATTGCCTTTGTGACTTTTGATTGGCAATAGCTGCTGTAACAAATAATTTTTTGAATTGTAATTGTGTTTTAACCCCAAATAAATTTTGAGTACTTGGTATTAAGGTACTTCTAGAAATATAATTAATATTACCCGCCTCGATGCTTTTAACAATCTCATCCTTCTTGCCTTTGTAATTTAATTTTATTTGGTTATCGAATCCTAAATTAGATAAGGAGTTTAAGTTGATAGGAAATTTTAATTTGTCCCCGATACTTGCATTCATACTAAAATTAGTATTGGCATCAAAATCAAATCCTCCGTTTTTTCTAGCACGTTCGGGCAAAGTGGGATTATCTACTATTTGCCCTTGATAACCTGCTTTAATATTAATTTCACCCACAGGTTTTATATCCACCTTCAAATCAGATCCTGTTTTTCCAAACAAACGATCAAAATAACTATCGTATACTTTTGTCTTTGGTCTAGTTATTTTACGATTCAACGTGCCCAATGAATTGGCCCTTTGCATAAAATAAGCTTGTTCATCTTTGGAGGTTTTCAATTTCCAAAATTCATCAAAGGTTAAGCTAGAGGGCACTCTTTGTGCTTTCCCCGCAATCAATTCCGAAATAGAATAAGATTTAGTGGCAGGGTCATAGTCAACTCTTCGCTTCACTACACTGGTATCGGTTAAATCAAATGGATTATTACTTGGTTGTGATAAAAAATCACCCCTTTTATCTTTAATCGTGTAATGCAAAGTATCCTTCCCATATTTAATCCTAACAGAGTCTTTTGTTTTCTTATTGACCACTGTATCATTAAAAGGTATTTGCAAGCTTTTAGTTTGCGCAGCAATTTCACTTCCTAATAGAAGCAAAATACCTGACAATAAAATTGATTGCAAAAATTTCAATGAAAAAAAGTTGAAGTTTTAAATTAACAGTTTTTAAGCGCTGCTTTTATCAAAGATTCTAAACTCATTTCCGCACCATCCGACTGCAATGTTTTGTCAACTGCTTTTTCGGCTACCGCTTTTTGAATGCCTAAAGAAACAAGTGCTTGCACAGCATCTTGATGAGGGGTATTTTTATTAGTCAATGCAAATCCGCCTGCTGGATTATTTGCAACATTCATTTTAGAAAGTTTATCTCTTAATTCAAGCACTAATCTTTCAGCCGATTTTTTTCCAATTCCTTTTATTTGTTCTAATTGCCTTGCTTCGCCTTGAACAATGGCTCGAATAATTTCATCGGGGCGCATACCAGATAGCATCATTCTTGCGGTACTAGCTCCTACACCAGAAACACTAATTAATTGCAGGAATAATTCTTTTTCTTGTTGCTCATGAAAACCAAAAAGAACCTGTGCATTTTCGGTAATATGCAGATAAGTATGAAGCATCCCTTTCTCCTTTTTTGAAATGGCTTCATAAGTGTGTAAACTAATATTTACTTCATAGCCTACCCCTCCTACATCAACGATAAGTTTGGCAGGTGTTACTTGAACAAATTGACCTTGTAGAAATGCTATCATAATGTGTTCAAATTTAGCACATAAGCAACGAAAAATGGCCATTTGGCCCAATTCTTAGCCAAAATTTCAGATATTTGCAAGTCAAAATAAATGATCACTATTAATGTCTACATTGAATGCCGGTTTAACCAGCCTTACAGGATCTGTCCCGGCAACCAAATGGATCAATTTTGACCTTGGAAAAATGGCAAGCACCCGGGCATAAAGGGGCTTACTAAAAAGTGTTATATTTATTCAAATTGTAGTTATGAAAAATAAGAAATTTAAAGGTATTAGTACATTGACATTGCATACTGCAAATAAAGAGAACGATAATTTCTCTCATACTACCCCTATTTATGCAACTTCCACTTTTACCTTTGATTCTACCGATGAAGGAATGGAGCGATTTAAGGGAACTGATAAAACGCGCATCTATTCAAGATGGGGCAACCCTACTTTTGTGGCTGCAGAAAAAACAATCGAAGCATTGGAAGCCCATGGTTTAACCAATGAAACTGGAGCTCCCCTGGAATTGAAAGCATTATTGCATTCCAGTGGTCAAGCAGCCATGAGTACTTTGTTTTTAAGCAATCTTAGCGCTGGTGATACATTGGTCTCTCATTTTTCTTTATATGGTGGCACACAAGAATTAATGCAAAAACTTTTAACAGAAGCGGGCATTATAACCATTTTGATAGATGTGCGTGATTTAAAATTATTAGAAAAAACAATTCAAGAAAATACAGGTATTAAATTAATACACCTTGAAACGCCCGCCAATCCTACCTTACAGTGTGTAGACA
>JBAXXZ010000343.1:0-3284 GCA_037127575.1 Bacteroidota bacterium
AACAAATACCGCAATAGGTATTTATTTCTGATACTGGGATCAATGACATAGGCCTTTTTAATTTCTTGAAGGGCTTGATCGTAATGGCTGTCGTCGGCAAAATACAAGGCGTAGTTGGCATACTGAATACCTGGCATGTGCTCTAAATCAATACCGGAAGAAGTATAATAATGTTTTACAAAAATTGAATCCGGTGGTTCATTGTCGAATTCTTCCTTTGTAATCAATTTAGCATTGAGTAAATATTTATTGTATTTCTGAACCAGGGAAGGACTGATTTTTAAATACCCGTTATCAGGACTTGTGGTTTCAATAAGAATGCTCTCCTGTTGAGGGTAAGCGGTGATGTAAACATGTTGGGGTTGTTCTTGAATACGAAAAGGAATGCCCATTTTATAAAAAATAATGGCAAAAAGTGCGGTAGATGAAACACAATTGTATTCCCCTCTTTCGAAGATATCCGAAAAACTATTTTGCATTCTATAAACCCTTAAAAACTCGCTGTGTACAGCCTTATAAACCCCTTTTACCTTTTTAGCGTTTGACAATCCTTTGGTTTGCTTGAGCAAATCAGAAACAAAAAGATTAATCAATAAATGTGCATTTCCTGAATTAAAAAAGTTATTGCGATTATATGACATCAACATTAAATCGATGATGTCCTTTTTTTGACCTTGCATGGCATAGCTTTGAAAAAACTCCTTTTCGCTGCCGTTGTTAAAAATTATATCCGAAAATTTTACCAGCGAATCGCCGGTGGCTTTATATGAAAGTGCATAAACTAAAAGCAGAAATAATATGGGCTTTGTTTTTTTCAATTGACATTTTAAATTACAGCATTTCTGTAAAATAATCAAAGCATTTATTTTCAAGATTGCACAAAAGAATTAAGCTATACTCCGCGATTTTTTAATGTGTTCGTAGGCTTCTTGTACAGCTTGAAATTTTTCTTTGGCGCCTTTTTGGTATGCTTCACCCATGTGAATCACTTTATCGGGATGGTAACGGATGGCCATTTGACGATAGGCCTTTTTAATTTCTTCTTCAGTTGCGCTTGGCTCAATGCCCAATACATGGTAATCGGCATTGGCATCGCGGTAAAACATGCTCTTAATGCTTTCAAAATCACTATTGGGAATATCAAGCAATTGGGCAATTTGTTTTAATACTTGAATTTCACTATCAGCCACATGCCCGTCAGATTTGGCCAATCCAAACAAATAATGCAAAAGTTGAATGCGCACCTCAACCTGTGTTCGCATTTTAATGTCGCCACAAATTTGTTGTAATGGAATTTCTGCTCCGTCTAAAAAGTGTTTTAAAACTTGTAAATGTTCGGTAGTAAAAGCCGGGCCAAATTGTTGCGCAAAAAAAGACTTGATAAAATCCAATTCTGATTTTAGTACTTTACCATCGGCGCGCATTACCGCAGCCGATAATGACATGAGCATGGTGGCAAAATCGCTACGGGCACCCCCTGCATGTTGGCGGTAGTAGGTAAAAACATCTTCGGCACTTTCTTTGCCGTTTTTTGAATTGCCTGCTGCAAAACTATCAATCACAGAGCCAATAATAAAACCAATTACAGCGCCAAAAACACTGCGACCCAATAAAAAGAAACCTATAAAAGCACCGGCAAATTTATACACGAAATAAATAATTAAAATGAGGGCTAAAGATACAATTTGTTGAACTGAAAATAGACTTTTTACAATGAAAATAAACCGTTAAACACTATTTGCGAGTGTCCATGCCCCACATCATTTTGTTGCGCAAGGTGCTGAAAAAATGTTGGCCTTCGAGATTGATAAGGTTTAAGCGAAACGCAGCTTTCTTAATTTTTATTTCGGTTTCGAATGGAATTTCGGAGCTGCGACTGTCTAAGGATACATTAAAGCTGCTGCCCCTACCCGACACTACAAAACGTGCTTCTTTATCGTTTGAAATTACAATGGGACGAACCGATAAATTATGTGGCGCAATGGGGGTGATAATAAAATTATCCGAATCGGGCATCATAATGGGTCCTCCGCAACTTAAAGAATAAGCCGTTGAGCCGGTTGGGGTTGACACAATTAAACCGTCGGAAAAATAAGAGTTTAGAAAAATATCATCCACATAGGTATCAATGTGAATCATTGAACTGCTGTCTTTTTTGTGAATGGTGAATTCATTCAAGGCGTAATTCACTTCGCCGAAATGATCCGAACAGCCAACCAATTTAATGAGCACACGTTTATCGAGTGTGTATTTTTCCTTCAGCAAAAGTTCGATGGCTTTGGCCAAATCGCTTTTATTCACTGTGGCTAAAAAGCCCAAACGACCAGTATTTACACCTAAAATAGGAATACCTGAATTGCGCACATGGGTAATGGTTTCGAGCATGGTACCATCGCCGCCCAAACAAATAACATAATAGGCTTTGGCAATGAGTTGTTCGGAAGTAGAAAATGTTGGAAGGTCTAATTTAAAATGGTGTTTTGTTTTTAGAAAACGGTAGAAAGGCTCATAAATCATGAGTTCTACATTTTCTTGTTTGAGCAATTGATAAATTTGCTCCACATATGCCGAGTGGTTATCTTTTGTTGATCGTGCGTAAACGGCAATAGTCATACTTCAAAGATAAGCATAAATTTATTTTTTTACACGTATCAGTGTTTCTGATTGGGGAATAAATTTTCCAATGGCTTTACAGTGTTCCTGTAAGCCATTTTGTTTCATCAATTGCATTAAATTATCCAGTCCGTTTTCATCAACGGCAAACATTAGTCCACCATTGGTTTGGGGATCGGGCAATAATTGAAACGATTGCATTTGATCAACATCTTCATCAATTTTCACAAATGCATTATAGGCATTCCAATTGCGGTAGGTGGCATCTGGAATACAATTTAAACCCAAATAATGTTCAATTCCTTGCATTTTTGGAATGGCACCATAATACAACTCTGCCGACAATTTGCTGCCTTCGGTCATTTCATGCAAATGGCCCAACAAACCAAATCCTGTAATGTCGGTGATGGCAGTTACGTACTCTTTTTCACCAAGCAAGGCGCCAAATTTATTGAGTGTAACCAATTGTTTCACCCAGGCCTGTCGATCGTCATCCTTTAAATGGCCGCGTTTTTGTGCAGTCGATAAAATACCGGAACCCAAGGCTTTGGTGAGAAAAATAAAATTACCGGCTTTAGCGGTATTGTTTTTTTTGAGATTATTTTTTTGAATTAAGCCGTTTACCGATAAGCCAAAAATTGGTTCTAAACTATCAATACTGTGCCCTCCGG
>JBAXXZ010000344.1:0-3279 GCA_037127575.1 Bacteroidota bacterium
AGCCAAAGCTGTGATGTTGCCAAAAATAGATGTGGATTGGTTCTTGGCCACTGCATCCACGCTCCAAACTTTATCCATCATAGGCAATTTGTTACGGTCTATACCTCGGCTTAAATCTGAACTGATAACGGTCCACGAATTGCCGCGGTCATCACTGCGAAACACTTTATTGGCGGCAAAATAAATGCGCTTGTTGTTATGGTTACTGATGATTAAAGGTGCATCCCAATTAAATCGATAAGCCGCTTCGCCTTCTTTTTCAATCGGGCGAATATCCATTGTTTCACCTGATTTGCGATCGTAACGTACCAAGCCACCATATTGCCATTGGCTGTATACAATGTTTGGTTCCATGGGATCAACGCGACTTTGAAAACCATCGCCGCCAACCGTTACAAACCAATCCGCATTAATGATGCCGCTGCCGCTAATGCTGCGTGATGGTCCACCCAAGGTATTGTTATCTTGTGTGCCGCCATAGATATAATAAAATGGTTTGCTATGGTCAACACACACCCTATAAAATTGGGTAATGGGTAAATTGGCTTTAAAATCCCATGTTTGCGCCGCATCAAAACTTTCGTACAAGCCACCATCGCAGCCAATTAAATAATGGTCGCTGTTATCAGGATCTATCCAAATACAATGGTTATCGACGTGTTTACTTTTTTCACCCAAATTTTTAAAACTTTTGCCTCCGTCGTTACTCACCTGTGCCCATGTGGCCATCGAATAAATGCGGTTAAGAATTTTTGGATCTGCAATCAATTCCTGATAATAATTACCGTCTGTAGCATAGGCGCTTTCTTTGGTCCAACTGGCGCCACGGTCAACACTTTTGTATAAACCCTTGGCATCTCCTCTGGCTTCAATGGCCGCGTAAAGCATATCAGAATTTATCGGCGAAACCGCCAAACTAATGCGACCCATATCAACACTTGGTAAACCCTTGCTCAACTTCTGCCAGGTTGCACCAAAATCGGTGCTTTTGTATATGGCACTTTCAGGGCCGCCGCTAATATAAGCCCATTCGTGGCGACGACGTTGGTGCGCACAAGCATATAAAATATTGTTGTGTTTAGGATCAATGTGCACTTCATTAAAACCTGTTTGATCGCTCACATGCAAAATGCAGTTCCATGTTTTACCACCATCTGCTGTTTTGTAAATGCCGCGCTCACCGCCCGGTGCCCAAAGCGGACCATAAGCCGATACGTAGACAATGTCAGAATTTTGCTGATCAATTTCAATGTTGCCAATGTGTTCTGATTTTGACAAGCCCATGTTTTTAAACGACTTGCCACCATCTTCACTCTTGTAAATGCCGTCGCCATAAGCCACCGAACGCTGGTTGTTGTTTTCACCCGATCCAACCCAAACCACATTGGTATTGTTTTTATCAATGGCCAAGCAACCAATCGAATAAGCCCCGTAAGTGTCGAAGATCGGCTCAAAGGTGATGCCGGCGTTGTTGGTTTTAAAAACACCACCACTGGCGGCGGCAATGTACCACTGACTTTTATTATTGGGGTTCACCGCTATATCAATTACACGGCCCGATGTAACAGCCGGTCCAATGTTTCGAAACGACAGGCAATTGTATGTAGCAGACAGAAACTGTTCGGCCTTTTCGGGCACTTTTTTATCATCAGATTTTGTTTGTGCTGAAGCACATAATGCCAATAAAATAAAAGAAGGGAGAATAAATTTTTTCATGAGAATAAATGTTAAACAAAACTACATTTTAAAAACTAAAATGTGAAACCCCCGATACAATAAAAGCGAGTCATTTACGTTTTAATAAACCGCTAATCACATTATTGGGCCGGAAAGTAAAATGAAAGCAAAATTGTTATAAATTCAAATTAAAATTGAAGCCATGAAAAAACACAAGCGATGACTTTTTATAGTGCTTTGCATCAGTCTTTGTTTTAGCGCTTGCAAAAAAGATGACACTTTGTACCAAGTATTTTTTTATACCAACCTCAGCGGTGAAAAAGGCCAACTTGACTTGTTTGTAAACGACACCTATCAGGGCAAACTGCCATATATCAACAGCTCAGCCATCGATATTAATGATAGCCTAATGTCGAAGACCTTAATTATTGGTCTCAAATCAGGCTCATACACCATAAAGGCCCGTAACAATAGCAATGAATTAAAAGTGAATTGCACCATTGGCTTTTCTACTAACAAAACATCTAGTTCAGGTAATATGGGCGGCAATGAATTAAGCGGGCGCAACAAACAATTGGTCGTGAATCTCTTCTATTAACGCAGTACACATACAACACTTTAATTAAAAACCCGAATTCCATGCTGGATCTAGTTTTAAGACTATTTTTAGGCTAGCCTAAATTTTTTGTTAGTTGCTAATAATTTACTATTTTTGTGCATGGAAATTTCCTTGGTTGAAGAAAATTACATCAAAGCCATCTACAAATTACAATCCTTAAAGGAGGGTGAAGGTGTTAGCACGAGTGATTTATCGCGGCACCTCAAAAACAAAGCGGCTTCGGTAACCGATATGCTCAAACGTTTATCATTAAAAAAACTCATCCAATACCAAAAATACCAAGGTGTATTTTTAAGTGCAAAGGGACAAAAAATTGCCTTGGAAGTACTCCGCAAACACCGTTTATGGGAAGTGTTTTTAATGGAAAAATTACATTTTAAGTGGGATGAAGTGCACGACATTGCCGAACAAATGGAACACATTAAAAGCGAAGAATTAGTTCAACGCCTTGATGCTTACTTGGGTCATCCCAAGGTAGATCCACATGGCGACCCAATACCCAACGCCAAGGGTTTGTTTCAGGCCCTCAAATCAAAAACCTTAAACCATTACAGCCACAAGGGCAAATTTATTTTTACAGGTGTTACCGAACATTCAAAATCGTTTTTGCAATACCTGAGTTCCATCAATTTAAAAATTGGTCATCAAATATGCATCGAAGAAGTAAATGCGTTTGATGGCAGCATCAAAGTGAGAATCAATAAGCAGCAACCTTGCTTTTTTAGTGAAAAAGTGAGTGCCAATATTTTAGTGGAGGTGATCAAATGAACAAGTCATTAGAAGAAGTTAACGCCAGCGTAAACACCAACCGCTCGAGTTCCTTTCGGAAAATTCTTTCCTTCTTTGGTCCGGCTTACATGGTGAGCGTTGGTTACATGGACCCCGGCAACTGGGCCACTGACATTGCCGGCGGATCTAAGTTTGGTTACAGTTTATTGTGGGTGTTGGTGATGAGTAATTTAATTGCCCTTTTGTTACAAAGC
>JBAXXZ010000345.1:0-3276 GCA_037127575.1 Bacteroidota bacterium
GCGTATCTCTATATGTAGCAAAAGCCGATAAATCGCACTTAGAAGAAGTATCAAATATTCCATTAGACTAATTAAAACAAAATCGATTTGTATGAATACATCGACCATCAATAAAAACAAAAGCCGTTTCATCACTTTGGGCCTCATGGCTCTTCCGTTTCTGTCAGTTGCACAAGAAAACGAAGTGGCAACCGCGAGTTATTTCTCAAATGCCCTTTTCAATACATTAATTTGTGTGATCATTTTATTGGCTGTCATCATTGTGGCCTTAAGTGGGGTGTTAAAAAACATAACGGGCTCCGACCTGTTTATTCAACGCCTTAAAAAAAGCGCTGAGGAAGCAGGCAAAAAAACAAATCCTGCGGCCATGTTATTTGTGATATTCTCTTTGTTGAGTTTATCAGCAATGGCAGGCAACAAAACGGCAGCAGTTGTGAATGATAGAATTGGCGGTATCGACCAGTTTACCTTTTACTTCTTGTTCACTGTTATTTTGACCGAAATCATATTTATTATGGTGATGCTTTCAACATTGCAGTTTTTGTTGAAGTCGGAAATCCAAGCCAACATACACATTGCCAAGAAACCGAAAGAAAAAACCATTCTAGATAAACTAAGCGATGCGGTAGAGGTTGAGAATGAAGAAAGTATTTTGATGGACCATGATTACGACGGCATCAAAGAATTAGATAACAATCTTCCACCATGGTGGAAATATGGATTCTACTTAACCATTTTTATTGCCATCATTTATTTAGTAAACTACCATGTAACTGGCACATCGCCATTGCAAGGTGAAGAATACAAATTGAGCATGAAGAAAGCAGAAGCTGATATTGCTGAATTTATGAAAACATCAGCCAATAATGTAGATGAAAGCACAGTTAAGTTATCAAAAGATCCAGCCGATATTTCTGCCGGTAAAGATATTTTCCTTTCTACATGTTCTGCTTGTCACGGTAAACTTGGTGAGGGCGGCGTTGGTCCAAACCTTACCGATGATTATTGGATTCATTCAGGTGGCGTAAAAGATATTTTCAAAACCATTAAATATGGCTTCCCTGATAAAGGGATGAAATCTTGGAAAGAAGATTATTCACCGGTTCAAATTGCACAATTAACTTCATTCATTAAAACACTTCGTGGCACTAATCCTCCAAAAGGAAAAGACAAACAAGGTGATTTATATGTTGAAGAAGCCGCCGCCCCAGCTGATTCAGCCGCTGTTGCAAATGACAGTTTAAAAGTTGTGGTTGCCGATACATTAAAAAAAGACGTACTTAAAAAATAAAAATGCCTCCTGAAGACAAGCACAGCCACCTAGATAGTTTTAGAGATTCAATCGCAACGATTGGAGAAGACGGAAAAAGATCTTGGTTGTTTCCTACTAAGCCATCAGGTAGATTATACAATTTACGTTCATATTTAAGTTGGGTTTATCTTTTCGTTTTTTTCGGCTTACCTTTCTTAAAATTCCATGGAGAACCACTCTTCATGTTGAATGTGCTCGAACGCAAATTCATTTTGTTCGGCATGATTTTTTGGCCGCAAGACTTCTTTATTTTTGGTTTAGGCATGCTCATTTTCATCGTGTTCATTGCCCTTTTTACAGTTATTTTTGGTAGAATTTTTTGCGGCTGGGCTTGTCCGCAAACCATTTTCATGGAAATGCTTTTCAGGAGAATTGAGTATTGGATTGAAGGGGATGCAAATTACCAACGTGCACTTAAAAAAGCACCTTGGCACACTGAAAAAATTCTTAAAAAATCTGCGAAATGGATTTTATTTTTTCTCCTCTCCTTTCTCATTGCCAACACTTTTTTATCATACTTAAAAGGAGTGGATGAAGTGTTTGCTTATTATGAAAACCCCGGTAAATACGCAAGTGGCATTACATCACTTTTAATTTTCACCACCGTATTTTTCTTTGTTTACTCATGGTTTAGAGAACAGGTGTGCTTAATTGTTTGCCCATATGGTCGCATGCAAGGGGTGTTGTTGGATAAAGAAAGTATTGTTGTTGCCTATGATTATGTGCGCGGAGAGCCTCGTCACAAATTCACCAAAAAAACCGATCCAAGTAAAGGTGATTGTATTGATTGTGGTTTGTGTGTGAAAGTTTGTCCTACCGGCATCGACATCCGCAATGGAACCCAGCTTGAATGCGTAAACTGTACTGCCTGTATCGACGCTTGTGATCACATGATGGAAGGCGTTCATTTACCCAAGGGATTAATTAGATATGATTCTGAAAAAGGTATTGCCGAAAAGAAAAAACTCCGTTATACCAATCGGATGAAGGCTTATACCGCAGTATTAATCTTACTGATTGGTATTGAAGTTGTACTATTATCAACCCGTTCTGATTATGACGCCACCATTTTAAGGGCCAAGGGGATGTTGTACCAAGTACAACCCAATGAAGAAGTGAGTAATTTGTATACGATAAAATTGGTGAACAAAACACGTGACAGCATGCCTGTAGATTTAAAAATTGAGAATTTCGAAGGACGAATAGAAATAGTTGGGATGAATTTAGGTGTAAAAAAGGAAGATATCTCACAAGGCGAATTTTTTGTTTATCTAAAGAAATCTGAAATTAAAAACCGGAAAACAAAATTGGTCATTGGCGTATACAGCCATGGCAGAAAAATAAAAAACGTAAAAACTAATTTCTTAGGTCCAGTAGAATAACTAATTTTAATCAAAAATCATCATGAATTGGGGAACAAGAATTACCATTTTATATTTGGCCTTTGTAGCACTAATTCTCACTTTGGTGTTTACCTGTTTTGGTCAAAAATCTGAACTCGAATCGAAGGATTATTTTGCCAAAGAAATTCAATTTCAAAAACAAATCGATGCCACTGATAATGCCAATGCTTTAAGCACGCCTATTGAACACATTGTAACCGGCAAATCTGTTGCTATTAAAATTCCGTTAGAATTATTAAGCAGCGATTTTAAAGGCGTGGTTGAATTTATTCGCCCTTCGGATGAAACATTAGATAAAAGCATTGCCTTGATGCCCAACCAAACCGGCGAACAACGCATTACCGAAAATTCATTTGCCAAAGGTGTTTACAAAATGAAAATATCATTTACCAGCAGAGGTAAAGCGTATTTTAAAGAAAATGTGGTTAAATTTGAATAATGTCTTTTATTTGGGCCGCCATAGGATTGGGTTTTGTAAGCAGTTTTCACTGCATCGGCATGTGTGGTCCCATTGCACTTGCTCTTCCTATTGGTAAAGCAAATCCGCTTGAACGCTTCTTC
>JBAXXZ010000346.1:0-3268 GCA_037127575.1 Bacteroidota bacterium
CAACAAGGAATATGTTGAAATGCTGAAGGACTACACCAAAAGCAAGGATAAGAGCATTAAAGAAGCTTCAGGCTTTATTAAAAATAAAATTGAAAGCGCCGAATGGTTTATTGAAGCTTTGCAGCAGCGCTACAGCACCATGAGTATTTGCATGCAATGCATACTTGAATATCAAAAGGAGTATTTTTCTACAGGTGATGAAAGCAAATTGCGGCCGATGATTTTGAAAGACATCGCTAACCGTGTTGGGATGGACTTGTCGACTATTTCGCGCATGGCCAACAGTAAATATGCACAAACACCTTACGGAACATTTTTATTAAAAACTTTTTTTAGTGAAAGTTTAAGTACAGATAGTGGTGAGGAAGTTAGTTCGCGTGAAATAAAAAACATTCTCAAACAATTGATAGATTCAGAGGATAAGAAGTCGCCTTACACAGATGATGAACTCTGCATTAAGTTGAACGAAAAGGGTTATAACATTGCACGCAGAACGGTTGCTAAGTATCGCGAGCAGCTTGATATTCCTGTTGGTAGAATGAGAAGAGAGATTTAATCAATCAAAACTTGTTCTCGAAAAGTTGCCTCTTCAACGTTAATCTCAATCACATAAATTCCTTTTGGAAATTTTTCAAGAATCACCTCTGAATCATTTGGCAGATTTTTTTGTTCAAATACCATTTTTCCCAAAAGATCAAATAGGCGAAGATCAAAGTTTTTATTCAGTGAGTTGAGCACCTTAAATCGCCCTTGGTTTGGATTGGGATAAATGGACGTGGTATTTTTTAGTTGTGATTTAGTAAGGCCAACTTCTGTAATATTTACCACGGTGCCGGTGGTATCGTTTAAACAATTGCTTGCTGCGGCTAATTGAACATAAAATAAACCATTGTTATTATATGTTGCCGTTGGGTTGGCAATGGATGATAAGATGCCGTTACCAAAATCCCAAGCAAAGGTAGAGGGGTAACTTGCTAAATTGTGAAAAGCTACTTTGTTGCCTATGACAGTATAATTAAATGCGGCGATGGAACGAATGTCGTTGGTGTTAAATGCAGTATCTGAAATCCCTTCACTCATGTTATAATATGTGCCGCTTGGTGTTTGTTCGAGTTTAACAGCACGCACCAAATATTTATAGATGCCTTTATACACCAAACAAGTGTGGGTATAACTATTGCCGGTAATAGGAGAGGCATTTAATTTTGTGTACACATTAAATGAATCGTTGCGCATATACAAGTTATAGCCGGCAATGGCTGTTTCAGTGGAGGCCGACCATGTGATGTAACAGTTCGAATTATTGCGTGTTGCCACAACGTTAGAAACAGGTGAAAGGACATCGTTGCGCAAAGTTGGGTCGCCCATCAGTGCATTGTGAATCCAACGACCGGTGATGCCGGTTGGGCTGTCGAAATACAAACCATTGTTGTTTTGTGTGATCAATAAGCCGTAACCGATGTTCTCTCCAAGTGCCAAGTGGTGAAATTGGTAATGCGGGCGCCCTGACCATACATTGCTTAATATGTTGCCTTGCGCAAGTGGCGCGCGCAAAAAATTATTTTGTGAGTCCCAATCGCCAAAGTAAGAACCAAACAACATGCTGAACACACCTTGTAAATTTGTGTTGGTAAAATTGGTTGTAGCACCAATGCCTGAAGCGCTGGTGTATGAGCCGCCGCCACAACCGTACGACCATAAATAACTGTTGCCGGTCATGCTCGTGATATAATCTGCAGCGGTGATGTTGGTGTTTCCAACCAGTGGCGCAAAGTTTTTATAGCCACTTGAAGCAAATGCTTCACTGCTAAAATAGCCGAAATTATCATCTATCACGGCTCTTTTTATGGCTTGAAAAATTTTCTTGCGGTAGTTGTGATCTTTGTCGAGGTAGTTTTTAAGAAGTTGGAACTCGCTTTGACTGAATGCTGGCATATTACTAAAATCAACCCGCCCTACTTGTAATTCTAAATCAGTAGGAATGGTGCTTTGATCAAATTTACCGTCGCCGGGAACATTTTGTGTCCTTGCCGGAGAAGCGGTGGTGGATGTGATGAATGAATCTGTCCAATTGCCATCAATATCACCATAATAACAATCTGCCGGCCAAGCGCCTAAATGATCAGGATGCCCATCGGGATTAATGTTACCGCTGTATGGCACCGGTACATGACCAAAGATAAAAACAGCTTTTAAATTTAATGAATCAACGTGATAGTCGTTAAGAATGAGCGACTTCACATGGTACACCGAGGCGCTTCTACTTACATCATGTCTTCTAACATCCCAGCCGTCGCCTTCAATGTCGTAAATAAGCCTTGAAATTTCTGATGAAAGTGTGGCGCTAAAAGAACTATCGATTAACAACACCAATTTTCCTCTGTTTGAAATTTCGGGCACCTCAATCCCCGCATTGATGTAACCATAGCCCGCATAGCCGCTTCCTGTTCGGGTAATTTTATATTCGTAATTGGTGCCAAGACTTACGCTGTTATCGATATATTGATTAATCGTTCCTGATAACGTAGCCAATGCATTCCCCCAAACAGGAGCGGTTTTTAATTTGCGATAAATTTGATAAGATGTTGATGTGGCATTTCCTATCCAATTGAGTGTAATTTTAGCGGGGTTGTTTTGAACCACCGCACTTACTTGAACTGCAGGATCCGTAACTGATTGCGCAATGATTAAGCCTGAAACGAAAATAAAAAAACAGAGTAAAGTATTTTTCATAATTATAAAATTAATGAATAAGAGGGTAGGCCACTATGTATAAAAATAGAGAAAAAAAATCAAAAAAGAAATCGACAAAAAGAAGAGGCTTATTCTGATTTTTTGTTTACGGGGTGTAATCGGCTTCCAAAACGTTTGATAATGCCTGCTTCCAGCTCATCATGGTGTTGCGGGTGTGCAATTTTTAAAATGGCATAAGCGCGTTGTTCCATGTTTTTACCGTATAAATCAGCGGTACCATATTCGGTAATTAAATAATGCATGTGGGCACGCGTGGTAACAACGCCGGCGCCTTCCTTAATATGTGTTACAATTTTTGATTCTCCTTTTTTAGTGGTTGAACCTAAAGCGATGATTGGTTTACCGTTTTCTGAAAGCGCGGCACCTCTTATAAAATCCATTTGACCACCTACTCCCGAAAATTGGTAATAGCCAACCGAATCGGCCACAACCTGACCAGTGATATCAACTTCTAAAGCGCTATTAATGGCGATAACATTTTTATTGGCACGAATTACATGAGTGTCGTTAACGT
>JBAXXZ010000347.1:0-3259 GCA_037127575.1 Bacteroidota bacterium
TTGAATATCCATGCCAAAGTTGTTGTTGTACCATTTAAAACCTTGGTGCACGTTAGCCACTCCTATGCCAACTTGTTGTATGCCTGAGATGATGTAATTGCTCATAAAAATCGGGTAAATATACGGGCTTTTTGGGTTTATTTTACCACTAAGGCACTGGGGTTGACTATATGTGTTTTACCACTAAGGCACTGAGGTTACTAAGATGCACTAAGAAATAAATTGGACCTAGTCGATTAAAAATGCAGTGTTTTAACCAAGCCAAAACTAGTAAGGTGAAACCGGAATGAATATGCCATGAATTGCACAAATTAATGCGAATGAAGGCAACTACCAAAAATAAGCAACAAACTTAATTACGCTTGTGATACAACAAAACCTCAAAGCCGAGATATTGCGCCCGCGATTGAAGTGGAAAGCCCTGTGCAGCAAAATAAAAAATGCCGTAGCAGCGAGGAGGCGATTGAAATGAGCCACCGCAGCGCACAGGCATTTTATTTTGCAAACAGGCTTAAAACGTAAAGCGCGAAAAGGCGCCCTAATAAAAAGAAACATCCAAATTCCCCACATTCCTCATTTATTAATAAAAGGCTTTTGCGTAATTTGGTGCCATCAAATAAAAATACTTATGTACGGCAATTTAAAACAACAACTTCAAAATACACTTTCAGAAATTGAAAGCAACGGATTATTTAAAAAAGAACGCGTGATTACCACGCCCATGGATGCGGTGGTAAAAGTAGGTGGCAAAGACGTGATTATTTTTTGCGCCAATAATTATTTGGGATTGTCATCACACCCGAAAGTGATTGAAGGTGCTAAGGCGGCCTTGGATTCGCATGGTTTTGGCATGAGCTCGGTGCGTTTTATTTGTGGCACGCAAGACATTCACAAAACTTTGGAGCAAAAAATTTCGACCTTTTTGGGTACTGAAGATACCATTTTGTATGCGGCGGCATTCGACGCCAATGGCGGGGTGTTTGAGCCTTTGTTTGACGAAAACGATGCCATTATCAGTGATGAATTAAACCATGCCAGTATTATTGATGGTGTGCGTTTAAGCAAGGCACAACGTTACCGTTATAAAAACTGCGACATGGCCGATTTGGAAGCGCAGTTAATTGCATCGCAAGCGCAACGCAACCGCATTATTGTTACCGACGGGGTGTTTAGTATGGATGGATTTGTGGCGCCATTGGATAAAATTTGTGATTTGGCCGATAAGTACAATGCTTTGGTGATGGTTGATGAATGCCACGCCAGCGGCTTCATTGGCAAAACCGGTCGCGGTACCATTGAAGCAAAAAATGTGATGGGTCGTGTTGACATTATCACGGGTACTTTGGGCAAAGCCTTGGGTGGCGCTATGGGCGGCTTTACGAGCGGTAGAAAAGAAATTATCGAAATGTTGCGTCAACGTTCTCGTCCGTATTTATTCAGCAACTCTTTGGCCCCAAGCATTGTGGGCGCCAGCATTGCGGTGTTTGATTTGTTGAGTGAAACTACGGCATTGCGCGATAAACTAGAGTGGAATGTGAATTACTTTAAAAAAGGCATTAAGGCATCGGGCTTAGAAATTAAGGACGGCGACAGTGCCATTGTGCCGGTGATGTTGTACGATGCAAAATTGGCGCAGAGCTTTGCCGCGAAGTTATTGGAGGAAGGTATTTATGTGATAGGTTTCTTTTTTCCGGTAGTGCCAAAAGACAAGGCCCGCATCCGTGTGCAGTTGAGTGCGGCGCATGAAAAAGAGCATTTGGAAAAGGCCATTGCGGCGTTTGCGAAAGTGGGAAGAGAGTTGGGGGTGATAAAAAATTAAAAATTAAGAATTAAGAATTGAGGGGGCTGAGTTTGTTTTGCCACGAATTACACCAATTAGCACCAATTGATTAAACTTTATTTCGTGAAAATTAGTGCAATTAGTGGCTTATTACTAATGTGGGAAATTCAATCTCAATAAAATTGAATAGAAATTAATTCGGAGTTTTTAATTTAAACAACAATTCGAAATTCCACCGCAGTCCGCCGAATTTTGTAATATCAATGAGTTCGGTGCCCATGTTTCGGTAATTTTTATCGAATACAAAACCCGGTCCGAATTTTAGCCAAATTAAATCGCCGTGAAAACCAATTTTGGGATTAAAACACATGTGGTGCGAGGCTCCGGTTTTTGCACCGCTGCCTAAATCTGATTCGGGATTATACCAATAGTTTAGTCCGCTTTCGAAACTGATATTATTTTTGATGATGCCTACATTGGCATTGGCCGAAACCCAGAATAAAAAAATAAACCATGGTGAAATATCTAAACCCACATACTGTTTTTTCTCGGTGATAAAGTAAGTGCCAACTTTTGGTAAGCCCATGGCTGTTTCAGGACCAATAGCGAAGCCAGCATAATGCTCCATCTCTTGCGAAGAAGATTGAAAGACATTGAAAAAAAACAAACAGAAAAAAACGAAATGGATGCAAGATTTCATTGATCTTGGGTTTTATTAATTAATGCATGATCAAATTTAAAAAATATGTTGAAAATATAAAATATAGAATGCAGATGACACAGATTGTTTATGATGGGCGCAGAATAAAACAACGTTATCATATTTTTTAGCGTCATCAGCGTTCAATTCTATAGAACGCAGATAATACAGATTGTTTATGATGGGCGCAGATTAAAACAGCGTTGATCATTTTTTTCAGCCTCATCAACCTTGCCATGAACAGCATCAGTCTCATCCAAAGCCTTGATAATAATAATAATAGCCTTTTCACAAACAGTATCAGCATCCTCATCAGCCTTACCATGAACAGCATCAGCATCCTCATCAGCCTTGCCATGAACAGCATTAGCCTCATCCCAAGCCTTTACAAAAACAGCATCAGCATCTGCTTTAGCCTTTTCAACAACAGCATTGGCCTCATCCCAAGCCTTTACAAAAACAGCCATAGACTTCTCTAAAGCCTTGGCACGAACCGCCATAGACTCATCCAAAGCCTTGGCACGAACCGCCATAGACTCATCCAAAGCCTTGGTACGAGCAGCCATAGACTCATCCAAAGCCTTGGTACGAACAGCCATAGACTCATCTAAAGCCTTGGCGCGAACCGCCATAGACTCATCCCAAGCCTTGCCATAAACAACCATAGCCTTGTCTCTATCAGTCTTAGAATTACCCATTGCCTGCCCCTTAAAACAGCACCCAGTTGAACGAATAACCCTTGAGGTTCAGCTTCATGACTACCCTCGCAAGGCAATCAT
>JBAXXZ010000348.1:0-3254 GCA_037127575.1 Bacteroidota bacterium
AACAGCGATACAATTGTTCAGTGTTTTTTAAATCTAGCAAAAGAACACAACATCACTATCCTAACAAAATGTGAAGTTTTCGCCATTCAAAAGCACCAACATTTCATCCTAAAAACTTCACAAGGTGTTTTTGAAGCAGATGCCTTGATATGCGCTGCAGGCGGACATCACAAAAGCGGCGCTTATGATTGGATCAAAAATTTAGGCCATAAGATTGACGCACCAATTCCAAGCTTGTTTACCTTTAACCTACCCCACTCCGACATAAAAAAAGAATTACAAGGCATTAGTGTTGCAAATGCCAAAGTGAGCGTACAAAAAACAAAATTTAATTATGAAGGTCCGGTTTTAATAACCCATTGGGGACTCAGTGGGCCTGCTGTATTAAAATTATCTGCCTTTGCAGCCAAAGAATTTAACGACTTAAATTATCTTGCCACCATTCTTGTCAATTGGGTGCACCCATTTACCATTGAAGAAAGCGAGGCAGAATTAAAAAAAATTCAAGCAGCAAAACACAAAGCATCACCTTTTTCAAACCCCGCCTTTAATTTACCAAAGCGGCTTTGGGACTTTTTATGTGAGCAGGCCGACATTGACAAACAAAAACCATGGGCTGAAATAAGCTTAAAACACATTCGAAAATTGGCACTGTTATTGCAGCAAAGTGAATATAAAATGGAAGGCAAAACCACATTTAAAGAAGAATTTGTAACTTGTGGAGGCATTCATTTAAAAGAAGTCGATTTTAAAACCATGCAAAGTAAAATTATTCCCGGCTTGTATTTTTGCGGCGAAGTGCTAAACATCGACGGCATTACCGGAGGGTTTAATTTTCAAAATGCTTGGAGCACCGCATGGGTAGCAGCCAACAGTATACATCTAAACAAATAAAACTGATCACATGAAAAAACTATTAGCATCTTTCTTCATCCTAGTTTCAATAGGATTATCGTCACAAAGCATCAATTTTACAGTCACCAATGTTACCCCCAGTTATAGCATCACTTGTGCGAGTCAGAGTGTTGTGTTAAGTGCCAGCACCAATTATACAGCAGGACCTGTAACCTTTTATTGGGGCAGTGCAAGCGCTACAGTTACAGGTAATACCGCCACTTTTACAGCAGGAGGCGTTTACACAGTGGCTGCAGTGAGTCTTCCAAATTATGGCGCACAAACTCTCACCATTTATACAAATACAGTGAGTCCGGTAATTTCACTCAGCCCAACCATTGCAAACATCACATGCACAGGTTCCCCAACCACATTCACTTTAAGCACCAGCAACCCAACTAATAATATTACTTCATCGTTTCTTTCTCCATCAGGTGGAAGTGTTTCAAGCAATGCGCAGATTGCCTATTATGCACCAAGTTCACCCGGCACCTACACAGCCACCTCTACAAATCAAATCAACGGCTGCAAGAGCAATCAAACATTCAGTGTTACAAGCAACAATTCTTATCCCTCTTATAGTTTAAGCAGTATAACCAATTTTTCATTGGGTTGCAGTACTAAGTCGGTAACAAGTATTTCTTTGATCAACTTGAATCCCGGTACTCCCGGAGCGCCGCTAACTTTCACCTTAATTCCTCCCGGTGCGTCAACAGCAGTTACCGGGCCTTTTTCAGCAAACAGCGCTTTTACCACAAACCTCCCAGGTGCTTATATGATGATTGTGTATGAATCAGGAAGCGGTTGTATGACCAAAACACCTTTTACAATTCTTCAAAATACAATAGCGCCAATCATTGATAGTTTGGTAAATCATAACTCAATTATTAATTGCAACAATCCTATTGCCAATTTAATCATGTACAGCCAAACACCAAACACTTCATTTTTATGGACCTATAACACCGGAAGTGTAGCGGCAGCAAATTGTTCGGTGCTTGCGAATACGGCAAATCCAACATCAACAGTTATAGGCAGCTACACCTGCACCCTTACCGATCAGAACAATCTTTGTAAAAGTTTTAGTACCACTTTGGTTTATCAAAACATTTTTCAGCCGAATGCAAAAATTGCAGCCAATGGCAGCAACATCCGAACCTGTTTAACACCTAGCCTACAATTGGTAAATGTGAGTACTACCGGCATTCCTTTAAATTCATCTTTTACGAATACTCTTCCGGTAACAGCGCAGGTGTGGACAGGCCCATCGCCTCAAGTGCCGGCAAGCCAGGTGTCCACCTACGCTGCTCTTGTTGCAGGCGTTTACACCATGAGTGCCAAGGATCAAAACAATGGTTGTGTGGCTACTGCTACATTTGCGGTGGATGATTGTTTGGGTGTAAATCAAACATCACAAGAAGATGTTTTTAATTTTTACCCCAACCCTGTTAAACAACAACTTAATCTCGTTTCAGGTAGTCATGTAGATCTACGCATTACCGATATCTTGGGCAATGTAATTTATACAGGTGATGTAAATAACAATGTGAAAACACTCGATTTTAGTCAGTATCAAAAAGGCATTTATTTTATCAGCTTAATGCAAAACAAGCAAGCCGTTAAAACTTATCGTTTGATTAAGGATTAGTTTTTTTGCTTACTTAGCTAAAACATTCATAAATCAAGCTTCCATTGGTTTTTGATGAGAACAAAATTTTGAATGTAAGTTTGCAAGACATAAAATATTATTTTTTTTACTTTTAAATGCCGTCATTATTTTATTGGAACTAAAACTTTAATTTGAACGATGGCAGAATAACTTTAATTCATATGAAAAAGGTTATTTTTTTATGTTTTGTTTTTGTGAGTTTAAAAATTTATTCTCAATCACAAGCTATTTGTGCCGGTTCACCTGTCACTCTGCATGCCAATCCGGCTGCCATACCAAACTCAACTTTAATTTTTCCAGGCACAACAACGGTTTCAACAACTTCATCGAATGGTGTTTTTGTATTCTCTCCCAGTGTAACAGCCAATTATACGATTTGGACATCTGCCAACAATTCTCAGGTGTTAACTGTCACAGTAAATCCAATGCCTTTAGTGAATCCTACTTATACCATTCCTTCATGCACAAGTACATTAGGAGGTTTCAATTTTCATTTAACGTTTAATCCTGCTTCTCCACAACCTTCATATAGTATCACTTGGGCTATACCTCCACCATTGTCAAACATCCCGTTAGTACCCGCTTGTATAACATCTATAACGGACTACAGTTGTATTGGATACATTACGCCAGGTGTTTATCAAGCCAGTATTACTGCTGCAGGCGGATGCAGTGTGGTTGCTTCTTTCAC
>JBAXXZ010000349.1:0-3253 GCA_037127575.1 Bacteroidota bacterium
ATTAATCACATTGAAGTGCAACCGCTTGGTCCAATTTCAAACACAGTTGAAATGGGTGAAAACATTGGGCATGTGATTACAAAATTACAACGGTCGGCACGCTACCGCAATTTATTTGGAAGTGATGAAATAAATTCTCAAAACATGCTCAAAGCCATGGCGCAGTTTATGGGGATGTTGTATTCTTATAACAGCAAATACGATCAAGTAAAAAAATCAGGCGCACAGCAAAGCTTTACAGGAAGTGAATTTCACGGATATCAATTGTTTTTAACGAACTGCAATGGCTGCCACAAAGAACCACTCTTTTCTGATTTTCAATTTCGAAGCAATGGTTTAAAAGTGAATCCTGCCTTAAATGATTCGGGGCGCGCGCACATTACCGGTTTAAGTACCGATAAATTTAAATTTAAAACCCCGAGTTTACGCAACATTGCCCTTACCGCACCCTATATGCACGATGGGCGTTTCGAAAATTTGGATTCCGTTTTAAACTATTATACCCGTGCCTTCGAAAACACACAAAATTTGGATGCCCTATTACCGGTAGGCGGATTTCAATTTTCGGCCACTGATAAAAAGGACATCATTAATTTTTTTAAAACACTGAGCGATACGGCGTTGATTAACAATACACGTTTTAAGGACCCTAAACACTTTTAAACCATGAGGGCATTTATATATAGCTTATTAGTGTTGGCGGGATTGACATTCACGACTTGTAAAAAAAATCAACTCGGCGGTAAGTCACACATCAGCGGTACAGTGATGCATCATTCCCGTTATTTGCCATATGCCCGTGTGTTTATCAAGTTCAATGCCACTGAATTTCCGGGTAAGGACACCAGTGTTTACGATGCTAAAGTTTGGGCCGATGACAAAGGCAATTATGCAATTACTTGTTATCAGGGTAATTATTATTTGTATGGTTTTGCTTATGATGATCAGTTTGTGAAAAATGTAAGTGGTGGGATACCTGTAAAAATCCGTAACAACGAATCTCTGAACTTAGATGTTGCAGTAGCAGAATAATTTGCACAATAAGGATTCTGCTTGCCTTTTGCATGTTTAATCAAATGTCATTCGTGGCTTTTCAAATTCGTTCAAGTCATCATAAATAATTAATAAAATCAAGTTTAATATTTGTTTATTTTGCTTTAATTTAAATTTTAAATTCAATTGTTTTGTCGATTAAAGTTACATTTTTAGGAACGGGTACATCGCAGGGCGTGCCGCTGATTGCCTGCGACTGCCAAGTGTGTACAAGCAGCAACCACAAAGATAAACGCTTGCGTTCTTCCATTTTGGTTGAATCGAGCAGCACTAAAATAGCCATCGATTCAGGCCCGGATTTTCGCCAACAACTATTGCGTGAACGCGTTAAAATGCTCGATGCTGTTGTGTTTACACACGAACACAAAGACCATATTGCCGGTTTAGATGAGGTGCGTGCTTTTAATTACGTGAACCGCATGCGTATGCCGGTTTATGCTAGCAGCCGCGTGCAGCAGGCTTTAAAACGTGAGTTTGCCTATATTTTTGCGGAAGAAAAATACCCCGGCATTCCTGAAATCGATTTGTTTGAAATACAAGACGAAGCTTTACAAATTGGGACATTAAAATTAGAACCCATCAATGTGTTGCATTATAAACTGCCGGTTAAAGGATTTAAAATCAAACAATTTGCCTACATCACCGATGCCAATTTTATTCCCGATGAACAAAAGGAAAAATTATACAATTTAGATGTATTGGTTTTAAATGCTTTAAGAAGGGAAACACACATATCGCATTTTACATTTGATGAAGCCATCGCATTGGTGAATGAATTAAAGCCACGCAAAGCTTATTTTACGCACATCTCACACCAATTGGGCTTGCACGATGAGGTGAATACCGAGCTGCCCAACAATATTGAATTGGCCTTCGACGGATTACAAATTATCATTTAATAATTATGAGTGAAGAAATTAAAATTACAGCACAAAACAAAGATGAGAAATACCAAGAGTTAATTCCACAAATCATTCATTTAATTGAAGGTGAAAATGATTTGATTGCCAACATGGCGAATATTTGCGCTGCACTCAAACAAACATTCGGATTTTTTTGGATAGGATTTTACCTTGTAAAAAATGATGAATTGGTGCTGGGTCCCTTTCAAGGTCCTGTTGCCTGCACCCGCATTCAAAAAGGCAAAGGTGTTTGTGGCACAGCATGGTTAAATGAAGAAACGATTATAGTGCCAGATGTGGATCAATTTCCGGGACACATTGCCTGCAGCAGTTTAAGTAAAAGTGAAATTGTGTTTCCACTATTTGATCAACAACAAAAGGTAGTTGGTGTATTGGATGTTGACAGTGATAACTATAACGATTTTGATCACAGCGATGCCATGTACCTTGGCCACATTTGTACATTATTAAAATTTTAAGGAATGAATGCCTCTGAAGCCGAAAAAAGAATCGTTGAATTAAGTGAACAAATTAATTTTCACAACCATCAATATTATGTTTTAGATCAGCCAAGTATTTCAGATTTTGACTTTGATCAATTGTTGGAAGAACTCATTCGCTTGGAAAAAGAATTTCCGCAATTTTTATCCGATCTCTCGCCAAGCCAGCGCGTGGGTGGTGCCGTGACCAAAAGTTTTAAAGCGGTGCCACACAAATATCCCATGTTGTCGCTGTCAAATTCATACAGCAAGGAAGATTTACTTGATTTCGACCGAAAAGTGAAAGAAGGTTTGGGCATGAATACTTTGGATTTATTTTCTTCTCCAAACATCAATTATGTATGTGAATTAAAATTCGACGGTTTATCGATTGGTCTTAGTTATGCCAATGGCTTGTTTCAACAAGCGGTGACGCGTGGCGATGGGGTACAAGGGGATGATGTGAGCACCAATGCAAAAACAATTCGTTCTATTCCTTTGCAATTGCAAGGTAATTTTCCAAAGTCCTTTGAAATACGCGGTGAAATTTTTATGCCGCGAAAATCATTTGAGGCCATCAACAAAGAGCGTGAAGAAATTGGAGATGCCCCACTGGCCAATCCACGCAACGCTGCCAGCGGCACCATGAAAATGCAGGACAGCGCCGTGGTGGCTTCAAGAAATTTAGATTGTTATTTGTATTATTTATTGGGTGAAGATGTAGCGCAACTATCGCACTATGAAAGTTTACAAGCCTCTAAAACATGGGGCTTCAAAATATCTGAACATGCCAAATTGGTATCAAATATAGAAGAGGTG
>JBAXXZ010000350.1:0-3237 GCA_037127575.1 Bacteroidota bacterium
GAATTTTTCTGTATCTGACACTCTATTTATAATAAATCCACGGATGTATTCACAATTGAACCAAAATCCTTTCAATTAGTTGCTTGCTAATTAGGGTTTCTGCGGTAGGGATTGAGGCGTTAGCCCGCAAGATTGGCTGTTTTAATGCCGTAGCAACGAGGGGACAAAAGTCCTGTGGGCTTTAGGGCCTGCATGCGCGAAGTAGAATGAAGCCACCGCAGTGCACAGGCATAACAGCCAAGCCTGTGGCTATAGCCGAAAGCCCGCTCGGCCGCCCAAATTATTTTTCGTGCTAAATCGACGATTTTAAAGGCCCCTTAAAAAAACCTAATTTTAAATCGAACAAATTTTCATTCATCAAGCCTATGACCTAATCGATAGTATTTGTATCTTTGATGGTGTACTTCAATCCTTTAGCATTTTAACTGATACATTCAATCATCATTAAACTATGAAAATCAATTTTAAAATACTCTTCGTTTTTCTGTTTTTGAATTATATAGTGCCTGCACAAATTAGCCATTACCAATACAGAAGAGCATTAAATGGTGCCAAAGACCAATGGAACCAAATTATTTTACCGGATTCTATTTTCACCAAAGTTCGTGCAGACTTAAAAGACATCCGCATCATGGGCGTTACGGGCAGCAACGACAGCATTGAAATTCCATTTTTATTGGATGTTGCTGATGAGGAATATCAGAAAAAAGCCATACCCTTTAATTTAATCAACGCATCGAGCATTACTTTGGGTTATTTCTTCACTTTCGAGGCCCCGGAAATGAATCCGATTAATGAAATTAGCATGGATTTTAAACAAGTAAATTTTGATTGGCGCGTGAATTTAGAAGGCAGTCATGACAACAAAACTTGGTCGCCTGTTGTAAGTGATTTCCGTATTTTGTCTATTCGCAACCACATTACCCAATTTAAATTTACCAAACTTGTTTTTCCTGAAACCAAATACCGTTTTTATCGCTTGTTATTTAAAACAAAACAAAAACCTGAATTGGCTTCTGCCAAAGTAATTTTTAATGAGGTGATAAAAGGGGAGGTGAAAAACCACAAAGTACAATCTTTTCAAACGCTGAATTTACCTGAATTAAAACAAACCGTTATTGATGTTATATTGCCTGTATTGTTGCCGGTAAACGGCATCGATGTTTATACCAGTGATTCGCATGATTATTACAGACCCATTACCGTTAAATATTTAAGCGATAGCGTTAAAACGGCCAAAGGCTGGCAATACAATTATAAAACCCTTACAGAAAGTGTTTTAAGTTCAATCGAAAAAAGAAACTTTGAATTTCCCAGTACTTTGGCTACTAAAATAAAAATTACCATCGAGAACCAAGACAATTTGCCATTAATAATTGATTCGGTGCAAGTACAAGGCATCGTTCACAAACTTATTGCCAAGTTTAACAACGACGAATCATACTATCTTTTATATGGTAAAAAAAGGACACTACGCGCAAAATATGATAAAAAAATATTCGAAGGCAAAGTGCCTGCCACCCTCAATAATTGCAGCGTAGGTGCTGAAGAAGTGGTGCTAAGCGAGCCGTATCAAAATCCATTTTTTAAATACAAAATTTGGTTATGGATCATCATCTGTTTGTCGTTGGTGATTGGTGCCCGCTATATGCTGAAGAAAAACCGCGTGAGTTAATTTCAAATTTTCTTTCTTCTTTAATTTTTTTTCTATGAAACTTAAATTCATTTACCTCACAGCCATCGTGCTAAGCACCGTGTTATCATCTTCACAAAATTTAAACATTGATTACAATCAGTTTATACGCGAAACGCAAAAAAACAGTTCAGAGTCGGGTAAAATAAATATTGTATGGTGGATACCGATTGAGTTTTGGGACATAACCTTGAAGCGAAATAAAACCTTATCGGAAGATCAAGTCAACAAATTTATTAATGAATTAAAGCCTTATACCATGTTTGCGGTGATTCAAGGCGAGATGGGTCCCTTGGGCAATTTAACTTACGTGCCACTCGACAGCATTAAAAATTCGATTGTGGTGCTCGACAACGACAGGAATAAATACTATCCAATTGCTTATGAAAATTTGGATTCAGGATTGCAAAATTTACTTACAATGTTAAAACCCGTACTCAAAAACGCAATGGGCCAATTGGGAGAAAACATGAACTTTTTTGTGTTTAGCGACCAAAAAAACAAGACTAAAAGGGTGTCGGATCCCTATGTGAAAGGAAATGTGCAAGTGAACATACAAAACAAAGAATACAAATGGCGCACTCCGCTTGGTACATTAATGCCTTTAAAATATTGCCCAAAAGACAAAGAAGAGTTGAACGGCTCTTGGGATTATTGCCCTTGGGACGGTGAAAAACTCCTGATCAAAAAATAATTTTCTAATTCTGATTTTTATCATTTCGTTTTTTTTAGAATAATTCCATTGCTGCTTTAACTTTGCTAAGCGCTTTGCCGCATTTTTTGTTCTGTTTTACGGACTAGGTTATATATTTTTTGTGTTCTAAGTATTCAATAAAAATAACAACATGGAGAACTTTAATAATTTTAATTATTCCCGCTGGACTTTGTTTAACGCTATTGGTTGGTTAATTGGCATTGTGCTTATTTTTGGCATAGCCATTATTGGTGAAATTAGCGGCATAGGGCCAAAAGACAGTCAGTGTATTATTGGCATTGGTATTGGCGCCGGCGTTGGCCTTATGCAATGGCAATTTTTGAAAGTCTATTTTTCATTTCCAAGCGCTTGGTTTTGGTTTAGTTTTTTAGGTTTTAGTACTGTATATATATTGTTCGATATTCTTTCTGTTTTCTTACCACTTAAACCCGAAACATCGCTTCCATTTGCAAGCCTCATAGGGGCTGCATTTAGTGGCTACTTGCAAAGTCATTATATTCTTCAAAAACGCTTTTCTAATTCATGGGCTTGGATTTTCGTAAACGCAGGCGTATGGCTTTTTGTACATCTTTTAACCAGTGTTTTGTATTTGTTCAATTCTTCAAATTTTTTTAACCAAAGAAAAACTTTCCAGCTGGTTTTGGCCTTCGTTTACCTTTTAATTGGCGGTCCAATCATCGGTTTATTGAGCGGTAAATACTTCAAAAACCTTAAAGGCAAAGAATAACACTAGACTTCTACTATTGACTTGTGCAATTGAAGCCTTGTGCGACAAATCTTACCTTATTAAATTGCTTCTTTCAAATTTTATGATTTAATCCTATTGAAT
>JBAXXZ010000351.1:0-3229 GCA_037127575.1 Bacteroidota bacterium
ACTTTTCGGGCGTTTTGTTGAGAAATAAATTGGCTTTTTTTGTTGGCATAATGCTTTGTACGGCATTTATGGCTTATCACGCTTTGAAGGTTGAATTATCGTATGAATTTGCCAAAATTTTACCGGCCAACGACAGCACCTTTATCGATTACCAAGATTTTAGAAAAAAATTTGGCGAGGATGGAAACGTGATGGTGATGGGCTTTGCCGACACCAATTTGTTTCAATTAGAGAAATTTAAAGATTGGGTTGAAGTAAATAAACAAATTAAAAACATTGCCGGTGTTAAAGAAATTTTATCCATTCCCACCATTTTTAAACTCAGTAAAAACGACAGTCTACATAAGTTTCAATTTGTACCACTCATTCAAAATCCAATACAAAGTCAATTAGAAGTTGATAGTTTAAAAAAAGAAGTGTTTGCGGCACGTTTTTACGAAGGCATCATATACAACCGTGAAAGTGGTGCCAATTTAATTGCCATTACTTTTAAAAAGAAAGACCTTGATTCGGAACGACGGATAAAAATGGTGAATGAAATAAAAACCATTGGTGATGCCTTTTCTAAAAAACACGGTTTAGACATGCATTATTCGGGCATGCCTTATATTCGTTCAGCCTTAATGACGAAGGTGAAGCACGAGATGACGCTCTTTTGTATTTTGGCGGTGATTGTTACTGCCATTATTTTGTGGTTATTTTTTCGGTCAATTGTGATTGTGATTTTTTCACTAATTGTTGTTTTAGTTGGCGTGGTATGGTCGTTTGGTGTGATGCAATTATTTGGCTATCACATTACCATGTTATCGAGTTTGGTGGCGCCGTTGATTATGGTAATTGGATTACCAAATTGTATTTTCCTGATCAATAAATTTCAATCAGAATTTGCCTCGCATGGCAATAAAATTAAGGCCTTGGCACGAACCATCGAAACCATTGGTGTTACCTTATTTTTGGCAAACATTACAACGGCCATCGGTTTTGGCGTTTTGTATTTTACACAAAGTAATTTGTTGGTTGAATTTGGGGTAGTGGCTGCTATAAGTGTGATGTTGACTTATTTGATTACCCTCATACTTGTTCCGATAATTTTAAACCAATTGCCTTCACCCAAACCAAAACACACTAAACACCAGGATGGAAAGCGCATTAATACTATTTTAGACACCATTGACCGATTGGTTCAAAACCACAGAAAGGCCATTTATACCGTTTCTGCAGTGCTTACATTGGTTTCGTTTTGGGGCATGACCTTCATCAACATGAATGGCTACGTGGTGGATGATTTGCCTGAAAAAGATCCGGTTTATACCGATCTTAAATTCTTTGAAAGCAATTTTAAGGGCGTTTTACCTTTTGAAATTTCTATCGACACAAAAAAAACAAAAGGATTATTTGAGAACAATGCCAAGGCCTTGTATAAAATTAAGCGATTAGAAAAGCTTTTTGCGGATTATCCTGAATTTTCAAAACCCATCTCTATTGTTGAAGGCATTAAATATTCATATCAAGCATACAAAGGCGGTGATCCTAAATTTTATAAAATGCCATCGGTAGATGATTTAAAGGAATTATCTGATTTTTCAGGCTCATTAACAGGCCAAAACAACCGCTTAAAAAACTTTATCGACACCAATAAACAATGCACCCGCATCAGTTACCAAATGTCGGATGTAGGCTCAAAAAAGATGAAAACTTTGATGGCCGAAATTCATCCTAAAGTGGATTCAATATTTGATTCAAACGAGTACCGAGTGGTGTTTACCGGACACAGTTTAAATTACTTAAAAAGCAATGACTATTTATTGTCAAATTTATTGGAAAGTTTGGTGATTGAAGTCGTTCTCATTGCTTTGGTTGGTATTGCTTTATTTCGTTCGGTGAGAATCATTGTTTTATCAAAATTACCTTGTTTAATTCCATTGGTAATCACTGCGGGCGTGATGGGCTTTTTGGACATTCGTTTTAAACCATCCACCATATTGATTTTTAGTATTGCCTTTGGCATCTCGTCCGATGGCACCATTTACTTTTTAACCAAGTATCGCCAAGAGTTAAAAAAACACGGCAAGAGTGCTGCAGCGGCTATTTCAGCGGCTATTCACGACACAGGATTAAGTATGATTTACACTTCCATTATTTTGTTCAGTGGATTTGCCATTTTTACAGCCTCTAGTTTTGGTGGTACAGTGGCCTTAGGGGTATTAGTATCCCTTACATTATTGTTATCGATGTTTACCAATTTAATTTTATTACCGGCTATTTTGCTCTCCATACACCGCAAATCGCTTAAAAAGGAAATTATTGAGGAGCCGTTGATTGACATTGATGACACGGTTGAATAGCAGATAGTAAATAATCACACACTTATTTTAAAATTAACTGCAGAAAAAAAACATTTTTATCAGCTTTAAATGAACAAAATGTAATGTGAAAAATTGTTCAAAGTGCCCATTTTTGGTTTAAATTTGTTCGTTCTCAAACAATCAATGAAAAAATTTAAAACTATGAAAAAAAATTATCAAATTATAAAATATCTTAATCGCTTTTGCTTGGCTGGTATTGTGATGATTGCTTCGGCCATCACACCAAGTTCATTAATGGGCCAATTGTCTTTTACATTCACACCATGCGGTGCAACAGGTGCATCAGGGCCAACGCAATCACAAGCTAACAGCACTTATTCAACCGGAAACTCCTTAAACGGATCAGTGACTATTACTGGTAGCGGCATTCAGCAATTTACTGTGCCTACAACAGGCATTTGGAAAATAGACGCACGCGGGGCATCGGGTTACCCCTTTGGTAGCGGTGGTAGAGGTGCGAGAATTTACGGTGAAGTTAGCTTAAACGCCGGCGATGTTTTAAAAATAGTAGTTGGTCAAATGGGTAACTTCTGCAACAGTAGCGGTAATTTGCAATACGGTGGCGGAGGTGGTTCTTTTGTTGCACGACTTAACAATACTCCATTGGTTGTGGCAGGCGGCGGCGGCGGCTCACATGCCGGCTCTTATGCTGCTAGCTCTGCCGACGGAACTGTTGTTACTGCCGGAAATACAGGTGCTGGTTCAACCTCAGGGTTAGGAGGCACAGGAGGATCAGGGGGGGCAGCATCTTCATCTGCTAATGGAGGTGCAGGCTTTTATGGTGATGGCGGCGGAACAACAGGTCCTGCTTTATCATTTACCAATGGTGCGGCGGGCGGTAACGTGGGCTGTTCAGCGTACAC
>JBAXXZ010000352.1:0-3220 GCA_037127575.1 Bacteroidota bacterium
TGCATCGGGAGAAATCTCAATTCGTCTCTCAGTCTTTTGAGCGGAAGACGGGTCTCGAACCCGCAACCTCCAGCTTGGAAGGCTGGAGCTCTACCAATTGAGCTACTTCCGCTAATTTGTACAGCCAACAATCACTGCAGTGAATGTGTGTACTGACCAATAGCCGTGGGGACAGGAGGATTCGAACCTCCGAAGTCGAAACAACAGATTTACAGTCTGTCCCATTTGGCCACTCTGGTATATCCCCTTTACAAAAAAAGAGCCGAAGAAGGGACTCGAACCCCCGACCAGCTGATTACAAATCAGCTGCTCTACCAGCTGAGCTACTCCGGCTTTTATTGTTATGTTAAAGAACTAGCCCTTAAAAAGGGATTGCAAAGGTAATAATACTTTTGGAACGAGCAAAAAAAATCAGAAATTTTTCTAAAAAAAACAAAGCAATCTGTTGAGATTTTGAATTACACCTCACTAATTCTCCTTTATGAAAAATTGACGGTAAAGAATACCATTTGAAAAATGAAGGTTAAGGAAATAAATGCCAGCACTAAGTTCATTTATGTTAAGTCCACTTTCTTTTATTTCATTTGGGTCAAACGGTATACAGGACGTAATACCAGAAATGTCAACTATTTCAATTTTTTGCACAATTGAAAAGTCATCTAATTTAAAAAAGAGTTTTTCATTTCCAGGATTGGGATAAATTAGTTGATGATGCATGAAATTAATTATATCAGACTGTTCGGTAATGGTATTCACATTATCGGTTATAATTATTTGTTTGCAGCTAATACATCCATTAAAATTGTTTTTTAAACAATAAGTATATGTACCAATGCATCCAGGCGGATAACTTATGGTGTCATAATAAGATGCAAAGGTAGTGCCGCAAGGTGAATAAATGTAATGTGTGAAATTAGTAGACGGAGAAATGGCAACAAATGTAAAGCTTTGCACAGGGTGTGTTTGTGAAACAACTTGAAGTGTGGCGCTGATAAAAGAAATAGGAATGGTCGTATTGGCAGTAATTGTTAGTGGAAAGTTGGTGAAACCAGAAGAAGTGTTAACTCTGATTGTGAAATTACCGGCTGTGTTGATGGCCACTGTCGATCCAATGGCAGTGAAGGTGTTATTGAAACAAGTAAAGGTCGGTGATGAGCTTTGTCCATTGACAAGAGAAACAAAAACGCTTGGCGTGTTGCAAGTAATTTGATTAGTTGTAGGCTGGCTTATCACAGTATAAGTTTGTGCAGATAAACATCCAAAATTTATCAAAAGAAAAATAATTGTAATTCTCATTGACTTGAGAAATCCAATAATCATGCCAAAAAGTAGTTTTTAGTCAACATAAGTTTATTGAATTAGGTTCCAATTTAAATGTGGAATACAATAAACATTTCTGACATAGGTCAGTTAATTTTCTGACACATCTCAGTACAATGACAATACAATGACAAATACCTTTGACCCAAGAATTTTAATTCATTCAATTACTAAAATAATCCAAAATTTATGAAATCAAAAGGAGCAAAAAAGCTGATGGCCACAGTACTTGGCATCGGATTTACAGGCATCGCCTTGATGGTGAGTTGTACCAAAACAAATCAAACTTTAGATGTAAAAACAGCTGATTTACCGGCAGCGGTAACCAATCCGGCAGATTTATTATGTGCCAAAACGGATAATGCACCAACCATTGATGGTATAGTGGATGCAGTTTGGGACAATGCCACACAATTAAATACAACTACGCAAGTGCCTGATCCAGGTAACGGTTTGTTTAATGGTTACGTTGGCACGCAGTATCCGATGTCATTAAAATCAATGTATGACGGCACATATGTTTACTTCTTGGCACAATACGCCGATAATGATAAAAGTGTTCAGGTATCACCTTGGTATTTTAATCCAAGCACTAAGCGTTGGGCACAGGAACCATCGGCAAAAACATTCGATTCGAATGGAAATATAACAAGAGAAGGTTGGGGTGAAGATAAATTGGCCTTTTTATGGAACATCGACAATTCAACCGCTAAATTTAGCGCGCAAACATGTTATGCAAGTTGCCATACCTTCACACCATATTTGGATCCAACTTCAACCCCTTCAACAATTGTTATGAAGCCTAATGCCAGTGGTAATCACTATACAAATGGTGCAAACGAAAAAATTGATATGTGGTGGTTAAAAATTGGCAGAGACCCTATTAACGGACAATTCTCGGATGAATACCAAGATTGGGCAGGTGGACCTTCGATTACCAATTTGGTTGGTGGTAGCGGTAATGGTCGTCACCAAGATGATCAAGTTGTAACCGGTTCTTCTACAAGTTATCCTTATGGCCCTCTTTATTCGACCAATGTTGGTGGTACCAGTAATAATTCAAAAACTTTTACTTTAACAGTAATGGGCAAAACTTTAACTGTTAATGGACCAAAATATGTGATTCCTAATAAAACCGATTATTATTATATACTGCAATCGGATGTGGATGCGAATGTGGCTAAATTGGTATCGAATTTAGATACTTTGGGCGTATTAACCTTGAGTGATGGTACTAAAATTGATCCGAATGTAGGAACAGATTACCAAAGAGTGGGAGATCCAATTTACGGTGGTGGTGGTCCTAAAATCATTCCAAGTTATGTTTCAATGCCTTTAACCAAAGGCCGTGCGGACATTAATTGCATGGTGAATTATACCGGCACCGGTTGGGTGATTGAATGGAGACGTTTGCTTAAAACTACAGATGTGTTGAAACAAGACATTGATTTTTCATCCTTACAAGATCAGCCATTTGGTGTAGCAATATTTAATAAATCAAATTATCAACACGGTATTAAACCAAATTTGACATTGAAATTTCAAAAGTAATGGTCATTATTTTGAAGAATTAATTCATTGAATTATTGATTAAAAAACTGAAATCATGTCAATTAAAAAAACAACAATTATTATGGTGGCCATTGTTGGCGCTATAGTAGGCTTACAAAGTTGTTACAAGGTGGCTACCGTGCCTAAAAGTACGGTGGAAGAAGTAACTGCAAATGTGAGTTTTGCAACCGACATACAGCCCATATTAACTGCCAATTGCAGTGTGATTGGTTGTCATTCGGCCGGAGGACGCAGTCCGGATTTAACTGCAGAAAAAGCTTATAGCGCTTTAAGCGGAGCGAATTATATTGATGCTGGCAATCCTGAAAACAGCAATATTTATTTGTGG
>JBAXXZ010000353.1:0-3202 GCA_037127575.1 Bacteroidota bacterium
CGTTTATCCTTAAACGTTGTGTTTCAAAATGGTGTAAAGTTTTAATGGATTTACGACCGGGTGGTAATTCATCAATAATACTTGTGTCTAAATCTCCATAAAATGTCATGGCCAATGTTCGAGGAATTGGCGTTGCGGTCATAATTAAAACATGGGGCGGATAGGTGTTTTTTCTTCCCAGTTTGGCCCTCTGTTCAACGCCAAATCGGTGCTGTTCGTCAATCACCACCAATCCCAAATTTTTAAATTGAACAATGTCTTCAATTAAAGCATGGGTGCCAATCAAAATTTTTATATCGTTATTCAAAAGTTTTTGGTGGATGATTTTTCTTTCTTTTGTTTTGGTAGATCCTGTTAAGAGCGCTATTTCAAAAGCGGGATCTTTTAAAAAATCTTTAAAAGAGGCGTAATGTTGCTGTGCTAAAATTTCGGTTGGCGCCATCAAACAAGCTTGGTAACCGTTATCAATGGCCAATAACATACTCATTAAGGCCACCAATGTTTTACCACTGCCCACATCGCCTTGCAACAAGCGATTCATTTGTTTTCCGCTGCCTAAATCAACGCGAATTTCTTTTAATACTTTTTTTTGTGCATTGGTGAGCTTGTATGGCAATTGGTGATTATAAAAATCATTAAAAACCTCACCCACTTTCGAAAACACGTACCCATTGATGGTTTTGGCCCTGTTATTGTGCAAACGCAATAAACGTATTTGTACAAAAAATAATTCTTCAAATTTTATTCTAATTTCGGCAGCTTCAATGTCAAGATTGCTTTGTGGAAAATGAATTTTACGAAAAGCTTCTTGTGTTGAAATTAATTGGTAAGCCTTACGAACCTGAAGTGGCAAGGTTTCTGCTAATTGCTCGAAACTGTTTTGTGATAACACATTCCGAATTATTTTTCGAATGCCCTCACTGTCTAATCCTTTGTATTTTAATTTTTCGGTTGAACTGTATACAGGTTGAAAAGCCGATTGGTTTTTAATAAATTCGTCATTCAATTCATCCATATCCGGATGCGGAATAGAATATTTACCGTTAAAAGCATTCACTTTTCCCAGCACCACATACTCAGTAGCCATTTTTATTTTTTGCGCCATCCAATGGTATCCCTTAAACCACACCAGTTCAATCATGCCGGTATTGGTCATAAACAACACCACCAAACGTTTGCCACTTTTCTGCCCTACAATTTCCAACGATTTTACTTGCCCTTTTAATTGCACATAAGGCAGGTCTTCGTTAATTTCAGAAATACTATTAAAATGGGTTCTGTCAACATATCGAAAAGGATAATGCTGTAACAAATCACCGCAGGTAAAAATACCCAACTCAGTTTTGAATACCTCAGCCCTTTGCGGTCCGACGCCTTTTACATATTCAATTGGTAAATCGAGCATTTGCACTAAAATTACTATAAGTCTGTTGTTGATACAATTCAGAAAATAAAATACATCAAAATAGTTATAAACTTATTTTTGTTGGCGTTGAAAAAGACTTTATTCATACTTCTCCTTTTTTTTCGTTTCAGTATTGAGGCGCAATTTTTAGACACCTTGCGTGAGGTTGTTAAGCGCAAATACAGCATCGATGCCAGATATGAGTCACGAAATAGTTTTATTGACCATGAACTCACCACGGTAAGCGGCCTTAGGCTGGGCATGGCGTTTCAGCAAAAACTCAGGTTTGGTATTGGCGGCGAATGGCTGAGCAGCGATATAACGAAAAGCGAATTAAAATTCTTTCCTGACCAAAGTTCCGAAAAGGTGTTTGAATACTTAAAATGGGCCTATGTGAGTGCTTATGTTGATTTTGTATTTCATAAAACAAAAAGATGGCAACTGAGTGTGCCCATACAAATTGGTTTAGGTCAATGTTGGTGGCAAAACGACAGAACATATCGTTTTAAAACATCGGCGCCAAAATACTTTGTGTTTATTTACGAACCCGGCATTACAGCACAATTTAAAATCTTCAAATTTTTGGGATTGGGGGCAGATGTTGCTTACCGTTTTTGTATTAAAAACAACAGTCAAATTTCCCCTAAATTAACAGCTCCTACTTATAGTTTTAAGGTTTTGTTTTGGGCCGATCAATTGTTTTACGAATTGTTTCCAACTAATAAAATTACCAAGCGTTTTGGACCGGCTTATTGGTAAAAAAAAAGCCCCGAACCATTGGTGCGAGGCATCATTTAATTGGATATTTGTTAAGAAATTTTTACTGCTTCAAAGCATTTAAATTCGCCGGCTGAGCCAATGTATTCAGCATCAATGTCAACCAAACCCACTTTTTTAATTTGTTCTTTGGTTAATGGCTTACCAAGTGTCCAGCGGTCATCGGTTAATTTTAAGTCGATGTCTTTACCTGCCACAATTTGATTCAATTGTTTTTGGGTTAAAAACAATACACCACCCTCTTCTTCTTCACTTTCGGAAAGCAATAAGGTGCCCACCAATTTAAGCTTAGGCACTTCGGGTTTGTATTTAAAATCAAGTCCTTCTTGTGAATTAATTTCGATGTAATCTATATCAGTGATATGAATCTCTGCCATTTTAAAAAAGTTTTTGCAAGTTTACTAATAATAGGGCATTTATACAATTAAAGTTTCTAAAAAAACCTAAAATAATGCTATAAACTATGCTGGTTTTAAGGCACTAAGGGTGCAAATTTAGGCAGCCATCAGCGAGAAGGTAAATTTGGTGCCTTGGCCTCTTTCACTTTCCGCCTTGATAGATTTTTCATGTGCTTCAATGATGTGTTTTACGATGGCAAGTCCAAGTCCGGTACCACCTTGTTCGCGGCTCCTGCCTTTATCGATGCGGTAAAACCTTTCGAAAATGCGGGGCAGGTGTTCTGCGTCAATACCATCTCCGTTATCGCTGATTTCAATCACCACATCATTATTTAAAAAATTCAAAGCAATAATGGTTGTTCCGTTTTCTTTACCGTATTTGATACTATTGGTGATTAAATTCACCAACACCTGTCTGATTCTGAATTTATCGGCTTTTACCAGAATCGGCTTATCGTATTTTCGGGCCAATTCTAATTTAATATTGCGTTTAGCGGCATTAATTTCCAGTGACGAATAAATATCCTTGCACAAGTAAGCCAAGTCGAAGGTATCTACATCGAGGTGTAATTCACCGCTTTCTAATTGGGTAATAGTTTCTAAATCATCAATGATATTAATG
>JBAXXZ010000354.1:0-3178 GCA_037127575.1 Bacteroidota bacterium
CCACATCATGGCCTGGCCTATACCTGAATAAGTTCTTCCGCCACCGCCGCCTCTAAACATGCGAATAATCATGATGATGATAATGATGGCTAAAATTAAAAAGGTTGATAAACCACCCCGCTCACGTCCACTGCCCCTAGTATAATCTTTTACATTAATTTCACCCTTGGCCAATTGCATGAGTTTATCTGTGGCATGGTTCAAAGCTTCATAAAACTGACCTTGGGCCATGTAAGGATACATTTCCTCATCACGTATACGTTTGGTCGCCAAATCAGGTATCGCGCCTTCTAAGCCATAACCCACCGAAATAAATAAATTGCGCTGTCCCTTGCCCCCGGTTGGTTTAATTAATATCACAATGCCATTATTTTTACCGGCCTTGCCCACGCCCCATTTGTTGCCCAATTCGGTAGAATAATGCGAAGCTTCGTCACCGTTTAAATCGTCAACAACTACTATGCAAATTTGATTCGAAGTTTCATTCGAAAACACTTCAAGTTTTTCTTCAAGTAAGGCTGCTTGATCAGGCGAAAGGAAATCGGGAAATTCGACCGATAAATTATTGTAAAGCTTCGCCGGACTCGGCCTGTCGGGCACCTGGGCCAAAGTAGCGAAGCCAATTAAACACAATATCCCTAAAATAATTTTTTTCATTAGAAAGAGATATCGTTGCTTAATTCGTTTACATCATCACTTTGATGCGGAAAATATTTCCCCAACATTTCACCGCAGGCTTCAATTGACTTGGCCAAACTTTCGGCTTGATTTTGTTTTTTAAATTCTTGAATTAAAAGTTGAACTTGGCTATTCCAAAATGCTTCGCCCAATTTTTCATGTATGCCCTTATCACCAATCATCGCAATTTTACGACTCATGGTGGCAATGTAGATTAAAATACCATTGCTTTCTTTGGTTTTATGCATGCCCAATCGGTTAAACACCTTCTGCGCAGCTTTTATTTCTGAACCCAAACAAAAGTTCTCCAAATGCAAGCGAATTTCACCCGAAGTATTTTCTTCGGCTTTCGCAATGGCCTTTAACAGCAATTCCTGTTCTGCTTTGCTAAAAAATTGTCTGGCTAAAGGCATCGAAATTTGACTTAATTAAAATCTACTTTTGGGGCTTTGTCGGCACCTGCTTCTGCTTCAAAATAAGGCATTGCACCAAATCCGCCTGCTAATAAATTACCCGGGAAAAACTGAATAGACTTATTATAATCACGCGACAAATCGTTGTACTTCATGCGTTCGTTGGCAATTCGGTTTTCACAACCTTCCAAAGTAACACGCAAATCGGCAAATGCAGCATTGGCTTTTAAACTCGGGTAATTTTCGGTTACCATCAATAAGCGTGATAAAGCACCGCTTAATTCGCCTTGCGCAGCTTTGTATTTGCCCATTGAATTGTCATCCAATTTATCGGGGTCAATGGTCATTTGTGTGGCTCTGGCTCTGGCTGACACAACTGCCTCTAAAGTACTTTTTTCAAAATTGGCTTCACCTTTAACTGTGGCAACTATATTCGGTACCAAATCGCTTCTGCGTTGGTACTGACTTTCTACTTGTTGCCATTGTGCTTTTGCATTTTCGCGTAAGCCTACAAAACTATTACGTTTGTTACATGCCCATACACCGCCAAATAATACGATGACTACAAAAACGATTAATGCAATTTGTCCTCTTCTCATTTTAATGTTGTTTTAATTTTTGTGTAAAGTTATATGGAAAAACCCTTCCTCATAACAAATTTATGTTAAGCGGATAAAAAATAAATTCATTGGAAATTAGCCTAGGCGAACAGCATTTTCAATGATACTAATCGAATGATTGTGTTGCTTTTTTAGAGGATTCAACCAACATTTGGTATTGTTGCGGCGATAAATCGTTGTAATAATAATTGATTGGATTTACAGCATCCCCATTTTTAATCACCTCATAATGCACGTGTGGCGCGGTACTTAAGCCTGTGCTGCCCACATAACCAATCAATTGTCCGCGCAGCACCTTTTGTCCGGCACGACAAGCAATACGACTCATGTGACCGTACAAAGTTTGATAACCAAAGCCATGGTTGATCACTACGTGATTACCATAACCTTGCGCCATATTATCTGCCTCTGCTATGGTGCCGTCACCGGTAGCATAAATGGGCGTACCTTGTTCTGCCGAAAAATCCATGCCTTGGTGAAACTCTTGTGTTTTATATATAGGATGGGTCCTCCATCCAAAACCGCTTGTAACGGCATGAGATAAATCCTTTTGGTTAATTGGCATAATGGCCGGCAAGGAAGCAAATAATTTTTCTTTGTTTTTGGCCAACTTCACCACTTCATCAAATGATTTGGACTGAATATAAATTTGTTTTGTTAAGCGCTCCATGCGCCCGGTAACTGTTTTAAGCAAATCGGCATTATCATAACTGTCAAATACTTCATACTTATCGCTGCCGCCACTACCGCCATAACGAATGCTTTTAGGTAAGGGCTCACTTTCAAAAATGGCTCGGTAAATATTATCGTCACGGTCTTCTAAATCACTTAACACGGCGTCAGCTTGAATCATCTTCTTTTCCAATAGTTCATATTGCAATTTTAGCGCCTCAATTTCACGGTCACGTTTTTTTTCGGAAGGCGAAGGCAAAAATTGTCGCGATAAAAAGATGGTAATGGTGGCAAATACCAAACCCGTTGCCAAATAAGTTGTAACACGCCATAAACGCTCACGCAAGGTGGTTTTTACCTTTTCATAGGTTAATGACTTGGTGTTAAATCTATACCGTACTTTCGACATTTTACCCGCACAAGATATAAATTTTGGTGACGAATCAAAACCCAAAATTGATAAAAATTTGTTCGTGGGATGGCGGTGGCGAATTTATAGATCAAGCCCCTTAAATAGTAAAATTGTAGAAAGGAAATTTATTATGGCTTTTAACTCGAACAAAATTCGCAAGATCCGTCTCCATTGTCTTGCATAATTTCATTTAATTTTTTTTGAAGTTCAGCATCAATTTGCTCATTGCTCCAATTTGGATTGGCAATTTTTATGGTGGCTCTTACAAAGCCCGGACTAGGGCCGCTATAGTTTGGTGGTAATACAAGTGTTTGCATAGTTTAATTGTTGTTAATCAAATTTAATATGGTAAGACCATGAAATAAAGTTAATTCTTCCAAAAC
>JBAXXZ010000355.1:0-3174 GCA_037127575.1 Bacteroidota bacterium
CCCAATTAGAGGTAGTGGCCTTGCGACAGGAAAAAAAAACAATCAATCCAAGAAAGAATAAAACACTTTTTTTTACCATGTACTTTTTAAAGGATTCACGAATGTAGATTGATAAAAATACAACCTAATTTTTAAATTCAAGAAATATTCTGTTCAAAATACGATTATAAGCGGTATTCTGTTCAAAATTGTCTGTAAAAGCCATTAAAAATTGCGATTTTTTACCTACATTTGTCTACGAATTTTGCTCATCTATCGAAAGGTGTTGCCACCTCAGGTAAAAAAAGCATTATTAGGAACTAATTATTAAAACATGAAAATAGGGCTTAGGTTTTTCCTCTCCTGGATAGTTTCGGCGGTTGTGATGTTCACATTATTTTATGTTTGGCATGGTATTTTTCTGAATGATTTTAAACGCATTCAATTTCCCCTTTCTTGGTTTGTAACTTTTGCAGCAGTAACCTATTTGATTTTAGGTGCCGGCACCTATTTTTTGTTTGAAGCCACCATCATGAAAAAGTTTAAGAATTTTTTCTTCCGCGGTTTAATCTGTGGTTTAATAGCCGGCTTTTCACTGTTTATGGTTGCCACCATTGTAAATATTTCGTTAACAAAACACCTCAGCGCCCAACATTTAATGATTGATTGTGTTTGGCAAATGAGCGAACAAGTAATTGGCTCAATGGTGATTGTTATTTTAAAAATTTTAATTCACGAACCGGAATTAGAGCACGCCTAAGCAATGGGCCATATTTCAATCTCAATTTAAATGAATTCATTAGGGCAATTCCTTAAATCAAAACAATTTTTTGTTCATCTAACCATCATTCTTGTTTCTATTTTTTTATTACTGTTTCTTTTAACCAAATGGCTAGCGCATCACACTGGTCATGGTGAATTTGTACCTGTACCCGATTTTAAAGGGCAAAAAATTCAAAACCTCGAAGCCTTTGTTGATACCACCGGTGTGAAGTACCAAATTATTGACAGCATTTACGACCCAAATGAAGCTTATGGCAAAGTAATTCGTCAGGACCCTGAACCGGGCAGCAAAGTAAAACACAATAGAAACATCTATTTATACGTTACAGGCATGGTTCCACCACAGATAAAAATGCCAAAACTAATTGATAGAAGTGAAAGACAAGCCCGCTTAATTATTGAAACCTATGGTTTTAAAGTGGGTCACATTGCCTATAAAAAGGGTGATTGCAAAGGCTGTGTTTTATCGCAAAGCATTAATGGCAAAGAAATGGCAGCCGATGTATCCGTAAAAAAAGGCAGTACCATTAATCTTGTGGTAGGTGATGATGATAATTTACCCAACGAGGCCCAAGGCGACTCAGGCCGGGTTGATAACAGCCCTAATTTCGATTAATGAAAAAATCCATCTTCAGCAGTGTTTTTGTAATTAGTGCCTTATTGTCTTTTAGTCAAGAAGGCATCCGTTCACTAACAGGTAATCTAAGCTATTATTATAAAACCATCGAACACGCACAGCTTTCAAAACCCGAAACTTCACAACAAGCCAAAGGCACCGCCAACTCGCTTTTTATTCCTTTTAAGGAAGATTTTTTTTACGCTTGTAATAAGGCTTATCCCGACATGAATTTATGGGCCGATTCGAATGTGTATGTTAATACCGGTTACCCCATTGCCCCACCAAGCATTGGTGTGGCTACATTCGACGGATTAAACAAACACGGTTATCCATATACACCCAATCTACTTAATTTGAGTCAATCACTTTCAGCCGATACCTTAACATCTCGTCCTATCAATCTTGCACAAACTGCATCCAGCGCAAGTTTACAACCATCCGACAGTTTGGCCTTAAGTTTTTATTTCCAAGCCCGCGGCAATGGTGAACCGCCTGAATCAAACGATTCTTTGTTATTGGATTTTTATATGCCATCACAAAAAACATGGACAAATGGCATTTGGTATAGCAAAGGCAGCGCCAATTCAAACACCAACGATACAGTTTTTAAACGTGTGTTTATTTGGATTAAAGACACTGCCTATTTAAGAGATGGCTTTAAGTTTAGAATACGCAACACTGCCACCACCGCCGGGGATTTTGATCATTGGCATGTAGATTATATTTATTTAGATAAAAACAGAAGTATACTTGGTGATACCATTTACAACGATTTAACCTTTGCCAATGTTCCAACACCATTTTTAAAAAATTACTCTGCCATGCCATACGAGCAATACGACAGTACAGAAATGGCAACAAAACTTTCGGTGAGAATAAAAAACAACAGCGCCACATATATTAATCAAGCCTACGATTTTAAAATTTACAACCAAAACAACCAACAAATAAATCATTACGCCGGCGGCCCCATCAACCTTTGTCCTTTTAAACCGGCCAATATTTCTGCCTGCACCGGAACATTGGGTTACAGTACTTACCCTGCTCATGCCAACCCAACTTTTAATTATTCATTTTCACCATTAACCGACAGTGCCGATTTCCGTATCCAACACTATTTGTCATTAACCGGCAATTCAACCGATTTTTTTAAAGTCAATGACACCATTTACCAATACCAAAAATTTAGAAATTATTTCGCCTTGGATGATGGCAATGCCGAAGGTGGTTATTATGTGAATGGCACGGGCGGTAAAATGGCCATGAAATTTAAAATTAATTATTTTGATACGCTTCAAGCAGTACGGATTTATTTTGATCCCGTTGGCTCTGTGCCTACCGCCGCCAGCGCTTACAGCTTTAACATCATGCTATGGTCCGATGGCGGCAACGGCCCGGGAACACTTATCTTCACCGACAAAGTGATGTATCCTGTTTATTATAAAACCGACCACAAAGAGCATCCCGAATACCAACTAACGGTTAGTCCGGGATTAAGAAAATTAGGCCCCGGTTCTTACTATATTGGCTTTCAACAAAAAATTGCTTCAGGCATAACTGTTGGTTTTGATAAAAACATCGACCACAAAGACAAGCTATATTATGATTCAGGTAGTGGCTGGACACAATCTTCCATTCCCGGCTCTATTATGATACACCCGGTGTTCGGTAAAAAAGTAGCTGCCCCGGTTTCTATTTCCGAACGGAGCAAAAACAATTTAATTTTTACGGTATATCCAAACCCAAGCAACGACTTTATTTATTTAAGCAATGACCGTTCGGGTAACTACAGC
>JBAXXZ010000356.1:0-3166 GCA_037127575.1 Bacteroidota bacterium
CCTTTTTTTGCTAAATAAGGATGTGCGGGTTTGGGGTGCATAACCCCAAAGTCAAATTAAAATACGTTATTTTAGTTCTAGTTGGAAATTTAAAATGGGTAAAAGGTTTTCAAATAAATTAAAAATAATAAATGCATTAGTTTTGCTTACTCATGAATGATTCGCCAAAGCATACCAACCGTTTAATTAACGCTTCCAGTCCTTATTTGCTGCAACACGCCCACAATCCAGTTGATTGGTGGGAATGGTGCGATGAGGCCTTCGAAAAAGCCCGTAGGGAAGACAAACTGGTATTGGTGAGCATTGGTTACTCTGCTTGTCATTGGTGCCATGTAATGGAACGCGAGTGTTTTGAAAAGGAAGACACAGCAGCCATTATGAATGAACATTTTGTTTGTATCAAAATTGATAGGGAAGAACGTCCAGATATTGACCAAATTTATATGGATGCGGTTCAGTTGTTAACGGGAAGTGGTGGTTGGCCTTTGAATTGTTTTGTATTGCCTGATGGTCGTCCGATACACGGTGGAACTTATTTCCCTAAACATCAATGGGAACAAACCTTGGTAGGACTCTCGTCATTTTACCTGCAGAAAAAAGAAGAAGCATTAACCTATGCTACAAACTTAACTGGAGGAATTCGTAAACTCAATTTGATTGAAAAGCCACTCACTGAAAATGAAATTTCATTTCAACAAGTAACATCAATTGTCAATCATTGGTCGGAGAGTTTTGATAGGGAATGGGGTGGATTTAATTGGGCGCCTAAGTTTCCCATGCCTGCCAACCTGCAATTCTTTTTGCATTATGGCATGTATCAAAATGAATCACAACTATTGGAACATGTAAATACCACCTTAACGCGCATGGCCAATGGTGGCTTGTTTGATCAGTTGCAAGGAGGATTTGCCCGTTACTCAACCGATGTGTTTTGGAAGGCTCCTCATTTCGAAAAAATGTTGTACGACAATGGTCAATTGCTCTCCTTATACGCCAACGCTTATTTGCAATTCAAAAACCCATTGTATAAAAGGGTAATGGAGAAAACGCATCAATTTATTATTCAAGAATTGACGAGCAAAGAAGGATTGTTTTATTCGGCACTGGATGCCGACAGCGAAGGTGTTGAAGGAAAATATTATGTGTGGGAATATGATGAAGTGCAACAACTATTAGGAGATGATGCCGCCTTGTTTTGTTTGTACTATTCGATAACCGAAAATGCCAATTGGGAAGAAGGAAATATTTTATACAAGTCGTTGGATGATGAAGAGCTGATAAGGTTGACCGGAAAAACCATTGAACAGATTCAATTAATAATTCAATCATGTGAGTCGAAATTATTAACTGAAAGAAGCAAACGCATTAAGCCAGGATTGGACGATAAAATCATTACTTCATGGAATGCCTTATTGATAAAAGGATATGCGGATGCGTATTTAGCAACAGGAAATAATGACTATTTGAAAATGGCTACAACGGCTGCAGACGCCTTGTGGGAGCTGCAATTTAACGCATCGACATTAAATAGGATTTACAAAAACGGGAAAAGCAGCATCACTGGATTTTCAGAAGATTATGCTGCTTTGTGTGAAGCTTTGTTAAGTGTGTATGAAGCAAGTGGGGAAGAAAAATATGCGCATCAAGCCAATCAATTGATGCAAGTGGCAATTGAAAAATTTTATGGTGAAGAAAAGAAATTATTTTATTTCACTGATAAAAACAGCGAACGCTTAATTGCTGAAAAGTATGATGTAAGCGATGATGTGATTCCTTCTTCCAACAGTTTGTTTGCAAAAGTGCTGATTAAATTGGGTTACTTATTTGACAACTCTACGTATCACCAAATGGTTGACGATATGCTAAATGTTGTTAGTCCTAAAATAGAGAAATACCCAACCATGTATGGCAATTGGTTGCAAGTGGTTTTATGGAAGCAAAAAGGATTTTACCAATTGGTTTATTCGAAAAAGTTGAATGAAGATTTGCAAGCTGTGTATTATCCAAATTTGATGCGATGCAACATGACGGCAGAAACTACTTTGCCATTATTAAAAGAAAAAGCAATGAATGGTAATGTGTTTTATTTGTGTAAAGACAAAGTTTGCAACCTTCCAGAAGTAGCCATAGACAAGGTTTTACATACCATTGAGGCTGATTATAAGTGAATCAATTTAAACTCAAGTTTCTTGGCCAAGGTTCGATAGTAGACATTGATATAAGCACTTACGCGGGTGACATCTAAAAATTCTTGAAGCAGATCGATTAATAAAATATCAAATACACAGCCTTCAACAAATTTGATTTCAACGCCAAATCCGCAAACACATAAAGCATTGGTTTTTCGTAAAAATCGTTTGATGATACGCATGTCGGTATTTAAGGTATGACAAGTTCCAAGATGAATAATTTTGTTATGGCAATTGGGTCCGAGCATTTCTGCTAAATCATCTAAGGTTAATACTTCTTTACCAATTAAAATTTGATTGGGCTTGCCATGAAACGCCAAATACAAAATACTGTATTGGTTGTAACGTTTCATTTTCCATTGTGAAATATAGTACTGCAAATTTTCTTTGGTACCACAATGTCGGTGTATATAATTGATATCGCGGTTCTTTTTCAAAAACATCAATACCTCTTCCACTGAGTTTTGTTTAAGTAGATTTTTACTCCAGTCGCCTTCTAAACAGAATACCTCTTTATTATATTCCTTTGCAAATTTCATAACAGTTTAACGAACCATGCTTTGTTATAAATATACAACACATTGGTTATCAGTATTGCAAAGATTTCTTATTTAAATAATTTTATATAAAAAAAGCCTGCAGGAATCTTGCAAGCTTTTGAAAATGAGTAATATATGATTAGTCTACGTTATCGTGTAAAAATGAATTATTTGTTCTGATACCGGTTTTTTGGTTGTTAGGATCTTCAAATAAACTCAATCTCGACACCTGTGATTCCGAAGAATGGGGCACATCATTTAGCTTTTTGTTCTTACGGATATAAGCTGGTTCTTTCTCTAAATCACGAATTCCTGTAGGTGATTTAATGGTTACGTTTAAGTTCTTTAATTCCTTTAAACGTTGGATATGTTTTTCGAAACGTTGCTCTTGTTCTTCTGCGGAAATATTTTCTTCAGCTGCATCAGAATGAACATTAC
>JBAXXZ010000357.1:0-3165 GCA_037127575.1 Bacteroidota bacterium
GTGAAAAAACAGCCATTCAATTAATCAAAGATTTTGGAAGCATTGAAAACTTATTAGCTAACACAGATAAACTCAAAGGCAAACTCAAAGAAAAAGTTGAAAATAACAAAGACATGGCCATTCAATCAAAACGCTTGGCCACCATTATTCTCGATTGCCCTGTTGAATTAGATGAAGAAGAATTAAGATTAAAGGCCATCAACAAGCCCGCCTTGTCGGATATTTTTAACGAGCTTGAATTTAGAGGCATTGCTAAAAAAGTACTTGGTGAAGTTGACGCAAGTGATGAAAAAGCATCGGTCGAAAAATCGAAAACAAAAAACAATCCAAACCAAGGCGATTTATTTTCCGGTCCTGATTTATTTTCTTCTAACGATGACGGCAGTGACGACATAGCAGCACCAGTGATTCACAAAACAATCGCCGACATTCCCCACGATTACATTCTAGTTGATTCACAAGATAAAATAAATGCCTTACTTCAAAACTTATCTGCCGCCGAAGAATTTTGCTTCGACAGTGAAACAACATCACTCAATACTTTAGAGGCAGAAATTGTAGGCCTGTCATTTGCCATAAAATCGCACCACGGATGGTACATTCCCATTTCGGCGAATAAAGATGAGGCCATTCAAACACTCTCATTGTTTCAAGTCATTTTTAACGACAAAAACAAAACCCTCATTGGCCAAAACATAAAATACGATTACCAAGTTTTAAAAAATTATGGCGTCGATATTCAAAATAAAATGTTCGACACGATGGTGGCCCACTTTTTAATTGTGCCAGATATGCGCCACAACATGGATCTGTTAGCAGAAACCTATTTAAATTATTCGCCTGTTAGCATTACTGAATTGATTGGAAAAAAAGGCAAAGAACAAGGCAGCATGCGCGATGTGGAAATTGAAAAAATAAAAGAATACGCCGCTGAAGATGCCGATATCACCTTACAACTTAAACACCGCTTTGCGCCTGAATTAATCCAAAACGAACTCGATACCTTGTTTCAAGATATTGAAGTGCCATTAATTAAAGTGCTTGCAAACATGGAAAGAGAAGGCATTAATTTAGACGTCAACAGCCTGAAAGATTTTTCCGCTCAATTATTTACCGATATCAGCAGCGTTGAATCTGAAATCCAACAATTGGCCGGAACAAAATTCAATGTTTCATCACCCAAACAGGTTGGTGAAATTTTATTCGATTACCTTAAAATTGTAGAGAAGCCTAAAAAAACCAAAACAGGCCAATATGCCACCGGCGAAGATGTCTTAAGCAAATTGGAAAATGTTCATCCCATTGTTTCAAAAATTTTAGATTACCGCGAATTGGTAAAACTTAAAAACACCTACGTGGACACGTTACCGGAACTTGTGAATTCAAAAACCGGACGCATTCACACATCATACAATCAGGTAGTGGCGGTTACCGGACGCTTAAGCAGCGATAATCCAAACCTTCAAAACATTCCCATTCGCACCGAACGCGGACGACAAATTCGAAAAGCATTTATTCCCCGCGACGAAAATCATATCTTGTTAAGTGCCGATTATTCACAAATTGAATTAAGAATTGTGGCAAGTATTAGTCAAGACCCAAACATGTGCGAAGCCTTTCAATTGGGAAAAGATATTCATACGGCCACCGCCGCCAAAGTTTTTGGTGTTGCTGAAAGCGAGGTTACTAAAGAAATGCGCTACAAAGCCAAGAGCGTTAACTTTGGCATCATTTACGGCCAAGGCGCATTTGGTCTTTCCGAAAATTTAAATATTCCCCGTAAAGAAGCGCAAGAGTTAATTGAAAATTATTTTAAAGAATACAGCGCCATCAAAAATTACATGGACGAATCTAAAGCACTCGCGCGCGAAAACGGATTTGTAAAAACGCTGCTTGGACGAAAAAGATGGTTGCGCGATATTAATTCAAACAACGCCACCGTAAGAAGTTTTGCCGAACGCAATGCCATTAATGCCCCAATTCAAGGTAGTGCCGCCGACATGATTAAAGTGGCCATGATTAACATTGCGATTGAATTTGAAAAGCAAAATTTCAAATCAAAAATGTTATTACAAGTGCATGATGAACTGGTATTTGATGTGTATAAACCTGAACTCGACATTGTTAAACCCATTATCGAAAAATTAATGCGCGAAGCCCTACCTTTAACCGTGCCCGTGGAGGTTGGTTTGGGAACCGGTAACAATTGGCTCGACGCACATTAACAAATTACCATGCATGTTAAACACGAACTTAGTATCTTTGAACCCATAAATTTAAATCATGATTAAATACTGTTCAGCGGCAGACGCAGTTAAAAATATTCAATCCGGTCACTGTGTTTTTGTGCACGGCAGCGCAGCAACGCCTAAAACCTTATTAAACGCGCTAGTAAAGCGCTCGCCAGAATTAAAAAACGTAGAATTGGTTTCAATCAGTACATTGGGCGAATTAGAAATCACCAATGCAAAGTATGCCGACAGTTTTTATTTTAATTCATTGTTTGTTTCTGCCAATGTGCGCGAATCAGTTAATTCAGGTCGTGGTAGTTACATCCCTATTTTTTTAAGCGAAATATCGCAATTGTTCGATCGCGGCATCATCAGGTTAGATGTAGCACTCTTAAGCGTTTCGCCTCCCGACAAGCACGGCTTCTGCTCCCTTGGGCCTTCTGTGGACGTTGTTCAATCTGCTGTTAGCAACTGTAAAATTGTGATTGCCCAAGTTAATCCTAACATTCCTCGCACACATGGCAATAGCTTTATACATATCAGTAAGTTCAATTACATGGTCGAAAGTTTTGATTTTTTACCGGAAGTTTCTTACTCCAGTAAATTGTCGGAAGAAGATTTGATTATTGGTAAAAATGTTGCCCAATTGGTTGAAGACGGCAGTACCCTTCAAATGGGCATTGGCTCAATTCCTGATGCAGCCTTAAAAGCCATGTCGGGTTTTAAAGACTTGGGCATTCATACCGAAATGTTTTCTGACGGGGCAATGGAGCTTATTAAAAAAGGAGTGGTTACAAATAGGCTCAAGAAAAAATATCCCGGCCGAACAGTTTCAACATTTGCTGTTGGTTCAAAAGAATTATATGATTTTATTGATGACAATCCCGGTTTCGCTTTCCTTGAAGCTTCATACGTTAACGACACCCATGTAATT
>JBAXXZ010000358.1:0-3136 GCA_037127575.1 Bacteroidota bacterium
GTTGAACACCAAATTTATATCATCATCACCAAGTAAAAAATGAATGTGAACAATTAAATCCCGAAATGGATACTTTTTCCTTTTAAAGGAAAAAATGAACATAGAATAAGAAAAATTAGTGCTTCAACTTTTGCTTAAACACCTTTTCAAATTTTTCTACTTTTGGTTGAATCACAAATTTGCAGTAACCCTCCGTGCCATTTTGATTAAAATAATTTTGATGGTAATCTTCTGCAGGATAATAATTGGTGAATGGCACAATTTCAGTCACAATTGGATTGTCGTATACCTTTGCCGCGTTTAATTCCGATTTATATTTTTCAGCCAATTGTTTTTGATCGAGATGATGGTAAAAAATAACCGAACGGTATTGTGTGCCAAAATCGTTACCCTGACTATTCAAAGTGGTTGGGTCATGCGTTTTCCAAAATACTTCGAGCAACTCTTCAAAATGAATTTTATTTTTATCGAAAATTATTTGACACACTTCAGCATGACCGCTGCTGCCATTACAAACTTCTTTGTAAGAAGGATTTTTTACACTGCCGCCACTGTATCCACTCTTAATACTTAACACCCCGTTTAAGCGTTGAAACACAGCCTCCACACACCAAAAACAGCCTGCCCCAAAAGTGGCAGTATCAATGTTTCCAACCGATTGTGTTGTAATTTCTGTATCAGAACTTTGCTCCATCGTTTTTTGATTTGAATTGGTTTTACTTTGGCCACATGCCGATATAAACAAAATGGCTGCAATAAATGTTGCAGCCAAATTCATGTTTTTTTCAAGTCTTTTCATCAATTATTTATTTGGTGGTGGCGGAGGCGTCAATGTTTCGGTTTTGGTACTTGATCCATCCTTTTTAATTTCAATTAATCGTTGTTTGTCTGATTTAGGCTTCTTTGGCTTACCACCTTTTTCGCGACCAACAAAATCGAAATACCTCTTAATCTTATCGTTTTTTGTCACCTTAATAGTACCGTCAATGTCCCACTCTTGCAAAACAAAATTAATCATCACCGTTTGATTGCTTAAATCTGTCGCGCTGCCTTCTACTTCAAGCATGCGCACTTCAGTATCGGTTGAATCAATAAACACCGAATCTTTGTTGATGCGGTAACGTATCCAATCATAACCATATTTTTTATTGATATAATCACTGAACACTTTACCATCTTTAAAAGTTAACACATCGGGAATGGTTTTTTTACTGGCCACGCCGTCTTTTACTTCATCTAAACTAATGTTGAATTTGCGTTTGTGTAAAAAATCTTTTTCTGCTTTAAAGGCAAAAACCACCACCAATAGGCAAATCCCAAACAATGCTTTTGTAAAATATTTATTTTTCAGATTCATTTATTTTAAAAGTATTGATAAAAACAACGCATAAAAGTAGGAATAAATTGTTTACTTCATGCTAAAATTTGTTAGCGAATGGAACCCCTTGCCGAACGTATCAGGCCCAAAACACTGGATGATTATTTAGGCCAACAGCACATCATTGGTCCGGGAAGTGCCCTGCGCCAAGCCATTCAACAAAATTTATTGCCTTCCATTATTTTTTGGGGACCACCCGGTGTGGGCAAAACGTCTTTGGCTTTAATTATTGCCACCCAATTAAAAAGGCCCTTTTACAGTTTAAGTGCCATTAACAGTGGGGTAAAAGATGTACGTGAGGTGATTGAAAAAGCCTCCGACAACAATCTCTTTAATCAAAGCAAACCGGTTTTATTTATTGATGAAATTCATCGCTTCAGCAAATCGCAGCAGGATTCTTTATTAGGTGCCGTTGAAAAAGGCACCATTACCCTCATTGGCGCAACCACCGAAAATCCTTCCTTTGAAGTGATATCTGCCCTTTTATCACGTTGTCAGGTGTATGTTTTAAAATCATTGGAAGAAAAAGAATTGATTGATTTGGTAAATCGCGCCATTCGCGAAGATGAATTTTTAAAACTAAAAAACATTCAAGTGCAAGAGTACGATGCCTTGATCAGAATCAGCGGTGGTGATGCGCGTAAGCTTTTAAACGCGCTCGAAATAAGCGTTAACAGCGTGGCTGACGAAAACATCATCATCACCAATGAATTGGTTCAAAAAACGATCCAACAAAATTTAGCGGTTTACGATAAAAACGGTGAGCAGCATTACGATATCATTTCAGCTTTTATAAAATCCATTCGCGGCTCGGACCCAAATGCCGCTTTGTATTATTTGGCAAGGATGATCAAGGCCGGTGAAGATCCATCATTTATTGCACGCAGACTTTTAATATTGGCGAGTGAAGACATTGGCAATGCCAATCCCAATGCTTCATTATTAGCCAATGCCTGTTTTAATTCGGTGAACATAATTGGCATGCCTGAAAGCCGCATTATTTTATCGCAATGCGTCACTTACCTGGCTTGCAGCGCTAAAAGCAATGCTGCTTACATGGCCATTGATGCGGCTTTAGCAGAGGTTGATCTTTCGGGCGATTTATCGGTACCATTGCAATTGCGCAATGCACCAACAGCTCTGATGAAAAAACTCAATTACGGGGCAGATTACAAATACGCCCATGCTTACGAAAACAATTTTGCGGAACAAGAATTTATGCCTGAACCATTAAGCGGTAAAACATTTTATGAGCCCGGCAACAATTCAAAAGAATTTGAACAAAGGCAATACCTTAAAAAATTGTGGAAAGAAAAATACGGGTATTAATTACCAATTTTCAGCGGCTGCATCTGCTGAGTTTTTTTGCATCACCTCTTTAATATCATTTACCACCATGGCTGCATTGCGCATGGCTTCCCCTTTTACTTTTTTCCAGGTCACATCATCCATGCTGGCACTGCCGCAATCAGGCACCACATTATCTATGCGGCCACCATTGGTTGTGCCGGCTTTACTGATGTGCGTAATTTCTGAAACGATGTATCTGAATTTATTGTCTTTGCATTCAATCACCACTTTCATGGTAATTTTCCCGGTAATGTCAATGCGGGGATTCAATTCTTTTGATTTAATTAAAAATGAAACAGTACAATCAAATTTACCGTTAGTGACGCCACCGGCTACCTTTTTATATTTGGCAGTTTCATGTTTCATATAAATGGCGGCCCTCTTCGAAAGCTCAGATCCCATAATGGA
>JBAXXZ010000359.1:0-3132 GCA_037127575.1 Bacteroidota bacterium
GGTTAAATCGTAAAGTGTAACATTAATGCGGTGATCGGTAATGCGGTTTTGTGGATAATTATAAGTTCTAATTTTTGCACTTCTATCACCAGTACTCACCATTGTTTTGCGGCGCTTGCTAACTTCTTCCATGCGTTTTTGGTATTCGATGTCGTAAATTTTTGAACGCAACATTTGCATGGCTTTTTCGCGGTTCCCCAATTGGTTACGTTCGGTTTGGCAGGTAACCACCATACCGGTAGGTTTGTGGGTTAAAATCACTTTACTTTCAACCTTGTTTACATTTTGTCCGCCGGCACCGCCCGATCGTGCGGTTTGCATTTCAATATCGGCATCTCTAACTTCTACATCCAATTCTTCGGCTTCAGGCAGCACCACAACGGTTGCAGCTGAGGTATGCACCCGGCCTTGGGTTTCGGTTGCAGGCACACGTTGTACACGGTGAACACCACTTTCAAATTTTAAAATACCATATGCGCCATGGCCTTTTACATTAAACACTATTTCTTTAAAGCCACCCATGGTGCCCGCGTTTGTATCAACTACCTCAATTTGAAAATTTTTCTTTTCACAGTAACGTGAATACATTTCAAATAAATTGCCTGCAAATATTGAAGCCTCATCACCTCCGGTACCGGCTCTTAATTCCATGACACAATTTTTATCGTCTTCAGGGTCTTTCGGAATCAACATCAAACGGATGTCTTCAACAAGTTTTTCTTCTTTCAAACGGTTTTCTTCCAGTTCAGCTTTGGCCATGTCTAAAAAGTCTTTATCTTTTTCCACCGCCAACACTTCTTCAGCACCTTGAATATTTGACAATACTTTTTTGTATTCGTTGATGAATTCAACAATATTGCCTAATTCTTTGTATTCGATATTTAATTTTTTAAATAATTTCATATCCGAAATCACCTTCGGGTCTGATAATTTCATTTCAACATCTTCGTATCGTCTTTTTATTTCTTCTAACTTGTCTAACATAGGTATTTTAAGGAATGTAAAGGTAGTAAATTGAATTAATTGGGCTAAAGCTTCTTTAAAATTGCGGCAATTGTTATTACAGTTTTTTAAGCTGTTTTAAACAATTTTTTAAGCTGTTTGCATGACCAATTTAACAATGGCCTATACTTGTTTTTTTATTTTTTTGGAAACAATTGTTTATCCAATCTTGATACAATGGTGGCTGCGATTTTAGAAAAGTGCTTTTCGATGATTTTTTTCGGCACATTTAATTCTGAATCAAACTCTTCAGTTGCGATACCTGAATTAATTTCCTTGCCGTCGAATGTATAAATGGTGTAATGAACAATGATTTGGCGATTGGCTTTTTCAACGCTGTAAGCATCATAATTGCCCGATCCGGCGGCTTTTAATTCCAATTCATTAATAAATACAAACAAATCGGTTTTGTAATTAATGTACAATGAAGGCACCAATTTGCCATTGGTTATTTTAGCATTCATAAAACGGGCGTCGCTGTTGGTTTCTACCACCAATTGGCCTTTGTTGATTTTCTTTTCTTTCTTCTCCTTTTCAGGGGCTTTGTAGTTTTCTTGATTGGGTACTTTTTGATAGTCGTAGGCTAAAAACTGATAAATGTTTTCGATTTCTTTTTTGTATTTGGCGGTGTCTTCCATCAAATCCAGCACATTGTATTTCGAAAACTTAAAGGCTTTATAGAGTTCTTCATTTAATCCATTACGAAACTTGTATTTTATCTCTTTTGCCGATAATTTGGTTTCTAGGTTAATTTGTTGGTCGATTTCACTCATGTAAAGTTTTGGTTCAAAAGGAATAATCATGGCCTTGTGACTAGCCGCCAATTCGCGATCCTCGTTCGATTTACGACTAATGGTGGTGTTTTGAGCCAAGGCCAAATAGGGCACAAGGGCCACAAGAACAAATAAAATTCTTTTCATGTGTGAATAATACATTTGAAAGATAAAGTTAGTCTTAGAATAACTTAAAAGCCTTGGTTGAACTTTAATTTCTTAACCAATCGGTGTTGGCATATACCATGAGTCCCAAAACAATGAATAAACCAACATTGTTGGCATAATACACCACTTTGTCGGATACCTTTTTGCCGGTCACCATTTCCCATAAAATGAACATGATATAACCCCCGTCTAACATTGGAATTGGTAGGAAATTCATAAATGCCAATGCCAGTGAAATGATGGCGGTAAATGACCAAAAATGGTGCCAGTCCCATTCAGGACTCATTTGTTGCACCATGGTATAAAAGCCGCCCACTTGTTTGTGAGCATCTTTAACGGTGAAGATCACCACAAATTGTTTGGCTTGCATCACAATCAGTTCAATGGCATCTTTAATGCTTTGGTTAAAGGCGCCAAAGAAACCAAATTTTTGTTCAATGTTGTTAAATTCTTCAGTGGGGACAATTATTATTCCCGTAGTGCTTGCATCGCTTACTTTACAAGTTGTTTTAACAGTGTCTTGTCCTCTTAACAAAGTGAATTCAATTTTACCGCTTCTGTTTTTTACCAATTCGGCTTTCCACTCATCGTAAAATAAAACTTTTGTGTTGTTCATCATCAGCACTTTATCGCCAACCTTTATATTGGCATTAGCGGCAAAACTCGATTGGTCGATGGAATCTATTTTTGGTACCCAGCGTGGCGAAATAAAATTCGATTTTTTTAAACGTTTGATAATTTTTGAGCGGTCATCATCGTTTACCGGCAATGTAAATTTTTCACCATTGGCATGTACTCCTTCAATGGTAGAAACACCATTCATGATAATTTCGGCAGGAATGCGAATGATTGAACGTACCGGTTTTTTATCGAGTGAAGTAATAAAATCGCCGTTGCGCAAACCCATGTTGTAGGCGGCGCTATCAACCATTAAGCCGTTTGGAATACTGGTGATTGGTAAAGTTTCCTTGCCGTAAACCAAAAGTACCATCCAGAAAATAAAAATGCCGACAATTAAATTCATTAAAATACCGCCCATCATTACTAATAAACGTTGGTATGCAGGTTTGCTTCGCAGTTCCCATGGTTCAGGGGCTTTGTCGATTAAACTTTTATCCATTTGTTCATCCACCATACCGGCAATTTGCACGTAGCCGCCAAAGGGGAACCAGCCCAAACCATATTCGGT
>JBAXXZ010000360.1:0-3123 GCA_037127575.1 Bacteroidota bacterium
GGATAATCCCAATATTAATTAAAATTTGATGCATTGTCATAAAACATTAAACAAAACTACGCTTGTTTTGTTTAACCTTTATTAAAATGTCAAAAAGAAAAATCGCAATTATCGGGGCAGGCTTTAGCGGCTTGTCGGCAGCATGTTATCTGGCAAAGCAAGGATATGGTGTAACAGTTTACGAAAAAAACAGCCAATTGGGCGGAAGGGCCAGAAGTTATACAGAAAATGACTTTTTGTTTGATATGGGCCCTAGCTGGTATTGGATGCCTGATGTGTTTGAGAAATTTTTTAGTGATTTTGGCAAACGTGTCTCTGATTATTACGAGTTGGTGCAACTTTCGCCTGCTTACCGTATTTTTTTTAAAGATGATGCCATCGATATTCCTTCAACAACCGAAGATCTTTATGCCTTATTCGAATCCATTGAACCGGGCTCAAGCACAAAGCTGAAACAGTTTTTAGACGAAGCGAAATACAAATACGAGGTGGGTGTTCACAAACTGGTGCACAATCCGGGTGTTAGCATTAGCGAACTCATTGATCTTGAACTCATCAAAGGTTTATTTAAACTCGATGTGTTTAAAAGCATGAGCAAACACATTCGCCACTTCTTTAAAAACGAAAAACTGATTCAATTGCTCGAATTTCCGGTATTGTTTTTGGGCGCTTTGCCTGCAAATACCCCCGCTTTGTACAGTTTAATGAACTATGCCGATTTATCCTTGGGCACTTGGTACCCAATGGGTGGCATGTATAAAATCATTGAAGGCATGCACAGCTTGGCCAAAGAACTGGGCGTTGAATTTGTTACCAATGCCGACGTTAGTAAAATTAACGTTAAACAAAACATGGCACACAGCCTCGATGTAAATCAATCAAAAGTTGATTTTGATGCCTTAATTTCTTCAGCCGATTACGCTTTTACCGAACAAACATTATTAAGTCCCGAACACCGCCAATATAGTCCCGAATACTGGAATAGCCGTAAAATGGCGCCTAGCAGCTTGATCTTTTATTTGGGTGTTAAAGGAACTGTTCCGAATTTATTACACCATAATCTGTTTTTCGATGAAAATTTCGATAAACATGCCGACGAAATTTATACCAATGCCAAATGGCCCGATAAACCTTTGTTTTACATATGTTGTCCAAGTAAAACCGACCCGGTAGTAGCGCCACCAAATCACGAAAATTTGTTTGTGTTAATGCCAATAGCCCCGGGACTAAAAGATACACAGGCTTTAAGAGACCATTATTATCAACTTATTTTAGCGCGCATAAAAACCAAAACCGGCTTCGATGTGGCGGCAAATGTGGTGTATGTGCGTAGTTATGCGCCAAGTAATTTTATTGAAGATTACAATGCCTTTAAAGGCAATGCATACGGATTGGCCAACACCCTCATGCAAACTGCCAATCTTAAACCTTCCATCGGCTCAAAAAAAGTAAAAAACTTGTTTTATACGGGGCAGCTTACCGTGCCCGGACCAGGCGTTCCCCCTGCCCTAATTTCAGGAAAATTAGCCGCTGAACGAATTTTGAACCTTTTTAAGAATTAATTGTTTAGTAGTCTAAAAGACTAAACAATGAAATCATTATTCGACAAAGTATCGCATCACACCAGTAAAATAGTGACGCGTCATTACAGCACTTCGTTCAGCCTGGGCATTAGCTTTTTGCACCAATCATTCCGTCAACCCATTTATAACATTTACGGTTTTGTGCGCTTGGCCGACGAAATTGTTGATTCATTTCACGACTTCGACAAGGCCACATTACTTGAAGAGTTTACAAAAGAAACATACTTAAGCATTGAGCGCAAAATCAGCACCAATCCAATTCTTAACAGCTTTCAAGAAGTAGTAAATACTTATCAAATCGACCGCTCGCTTATTGATGCTTTTTTAAGAAGCATGAAAATGGACTTGGTAAAAAAAGAATACACCGAAGAGGGATATAAAGAATATATTTTAGGCAGCGCTGAGGTTGTTGGCTTAATGTGTTTACAGGTGTTTACAGAAGGAAATCGCAAAGTATACGAACAGCTGAAGCCGAATGCTATGTCATTGGGTTCTGCATTCCAAAAAATTAATTTTTTGCGTGATCTAAGTGCCGATTTTATTGGTATGGGCCGTGTTTACTTTCCGGGCCTCAACATGGAACAATTAGACGAAAGTGTTAAAGCACAAATTGAAGCCGACATTGAAAAAGACTTCAATGATGGTTTGGTTGGTATAAAAAAACTACCTAAAAAAGCGCGTTTAGGTGTTTATGTCGCCTACATATATTACCGTAGTCTATTCAATAAAATTAAAAGTGTTAAGGCCCATCACATTTTGCAAGAAAGAATCCGTATTCCAAACCCACAAAAAGTAATGTTGTTTGCCGGAAGTTATTTGCGCAATAGTTTAAACTTGTTGTAATGCCATCATTGCTTTTGTTTTTTACGCTTTTTTTTAATTCCCCGCATAGCTTGCAGCAACTGCGTGATTTATTCCCATTAATTGGTTTGAGCGAAACATCAAACAAACAAATGATGGAACAAGCCGAAAACAATAAGCAATTGAATGTGCCAATTAAAAAAGCCTATTTTGCCAGCGCTAAAATGGCCTCTGCAAAATTTAAAATATTTCCTTTGGCTAAATACCAGGCTTTTTTAGAAGGAAAAAAATTATTGGAGGAAAGTGTTGCCTTGGATAAACAAAACCCCGAAATCCGTTTTGTTCGTTTTGTTATTCAATCAAACCTGCCATCCTTTTTATTTTATTCGCAAAACATCTCAGAAGACAAAGCCTTTATCACCAAATCACTTCCTGTGCTTAAAACCACTGATCCCGACTTACACCAAAGGATTGTAAATTATTTTGGTAAGAAATAATTTTCTGAATTGTTAAACACTTCAATGTTAACGACAATTTAATTGCCGTAAGTGCCAGGGAAGCTCTAACCGCTATCCGAATAGTTAGAGAAAGAACAGAAAATTGTTACAGGATTTTATAAAGCCTACATATCATCGCGTACTTTGCGTGAGGGGCACGCAGGGTTTAGTTCTTTTAAGGCGATGCCTCTTTTATCGCCTTAAAAAACCGAGGCGATAGCCGAGCCCGCAGTGACCCGACC